>JAIDXA010000117.1 GCA_029058705.1 Paramuribaculum sp.
GGCACGTACGGTGGTGTGAGAGGAAAGGAAACGAAAGTAGGTCAGAATACTTTCGTTTCCCGACCTACTCGATTGAACCAAATTCCGTCGGCTGACGTTTTTTAAGAAACCTGATTAAAGATTTCTAAACATATTATTGATTTCATATGCATTCAAAAAAACTTTTGATGTTTTCTTCGATAGCGTTTGCCCTTGCTTCAAGTGCGTTCATTTATCTGACATCGTGTGCCGAAAACACCCGCGCTCAGTCCGTTGCTCCAGTTGGAGGACAAACGTCGGCAGGATGCCGTGGTAATGGCCCTCGGCTCGGATCGCCCGGAGAGAGTCCTGTTGTCGATAAATCCTCCGACAGCTATCTGAACGAAATGATCAGGAATGTCGTCCCGAAATTCCAGCAGATTGACTATAAAGATGAACTGACCGGAAAATCAATGAAGTTCAATCTTTTTGTTCCTGAAAAGGTTGACCATACACGGAAATATCCCCTTGTAATGTTCATGGCCGATGCCTCAACTCCCGGTTCACGTTACACGACACCTCTTACCCAAGGCTATGGCGGATTGGTCTGGGCAACCGACGAATGGCAGAAGGACCATCCATGCTATGTGCTGGTCCCGCAGTTTTCAGGAGTGGCAGTTGATGACAGTTATCAACATTCAGAAGAAGTGGATATCGCGATCAGAATGCTTGATTATGTCATGAGGCACAACTTTGTGGATGATGACCGTGTTTATGTGACAGGTCAGTCGATGGGCGGAATGATAGCGATGTACTATAATGTGATGTATCCGACTGTTTTTGCAGCCTCGATTTTTGTGGACAGTCATTGGAATACGGATGATTTCCAGCAGTTGGCCGAACATAAGTTTGTTTATTTTGTAGCCGGAAACAGCGGAAAGGCTTATCCTGAAATCAAGCCTCTTGAAGAGGCCGCGGCAACTGACGGTGTCGGATTTTCATTTGGCGAGTGGAGTGCGAAACTCCCCGAAGCACAGCAGAGCGAGCTTGCAGCGGCAATGCTCGACAAAGGAAATCCCGTAAATGTAATAATGTTCGAGCCAAAAAGCGTTCTTCCCGCAAGCGGCAAGGGAAGCGAGCATATGTATTCATTTGATTATGCCTATAAGATTCCGGCTGTCAGGGAATGGCTTTTCCGACAGCATAGGTCTGAGCGTATCTGACACTGGATCGACAGCAAACAAAGAGCTGAGTGACACTTTATAATCACTCAGCTCTTGTTGTTAGCCTGTAAATAAAGGATGATGCAGTTTCTCAGAAACTGTTTGGAATTAAATCAAATTAAGACTGAGGAAATTTTTTGAACGAATTCCGCGAGTTGAAGAGGGAGCATAGCGGGCTATGCGACTGATGAGACTTGGCTGAATTCGCCAAAAAAGACCTCAGGATTATTTTGAAGTTTCTGCCGTTCATTCGTATTACTGTTAACGCGGTTTAACTTCAAACACTCTCTTAGCCTTTGCTTGGGTAGATTTTTCCTGAAGCAGCAAGAAGGGTGTTGTGCATAAGCGATGCGATTGTCATGGGGCCCACTCCTCCGGGAACGGGGGTGATGAACGAACATTTGGGCTCGACGTTTTCGAAATCTACATCTCCACAAAGACGGAAACCGCTTTTGCGGGTCGGGTCGGGAACTCGAGTCGTGCCGACATCAATGATTGCGGCGCCTGGTTTTACCATGTCGGCGGTGACGAATCCCGGCTGACCAAGGGCGGCAATTATGATATCGGCCTCGCGGCAGATTTCCTTGATGTCGGGAGTCGCGCTATGGCAGACGGTAACTGTAGCGTTGCCCGGAGCAGCTTTCTGCATCATCAGAGTCGCTACAGGTTTCCCGACAATGTTGCTTCGTCCAAGCACAACACAACGTTTGCCTTTCGTGTCGATGTTATATCGCCGGAGAAGTTCCATGATTCCGAAAGGAGTGGCGGAAACATAGCAGGGAAGTCCGATTGACATGCGTCCGACATTGATCGGGTGGAAGCCGTCGACATCCTTGCGGTAGTCTATTGCTTCGATTACGCGCTGTTCGGAGATGTGGCGCGGTAGGGGGAGCTGCACAATGAAACCGTCTACATCGGTGTCGTTGTTGAGTTTGTCAATGGTAGCGAGGAGTTCCTCTTCGGTAACGCTGTCTTCGAATCGTATGAGTGTGGATTCGAATCCGCATGCCTCACATGCCTTGACTTTATTGGCCACATAGGTTTCGCTTCCGCCGTCGTGGCCTACGAGAATAGCGGCCAGGTGCGGCCGTTTCTGCCCTTTGGCAATCATTTCCTTAACGGTTTCGGCGATTTCCGCTTTAAGGTCAGCGGCTATTTTTTTGCCATCAATCAGCATAATCAGTTGGTTTGTTTATCGGTTGGTAAATGGTTGTGGCTGTGGATTGTGGGGGGGGGGAGACGTTATGCTTACCTTCGGCCTCCGCGCAGATTTTTCATCATCTTCATCGGATTCTTCATGGTGGTGACGGTTTTCATCATCTTGCGCATCTGTTCAAACTGTTTGAGCATGCGGTTGACTTCCACTATCGATGTGCCCGATCCACGGGCAATTCGCTGGCGGCGGCTCTGGTTGATGATGCTCGGATTTTCGCGTTCCTCTTTGGTCATAGACTGGATGATCGCTTCGATTCCCTTGAATGCGTTGTCGTCAATATCGATGTCCTTTATCGCTTTGCCGACTCCGGGAATCATCGAGGCGAGTTCTTTGAGATTGCCCATTTTTTTGATCTGCTGGATCTGGCCGAGGAAGTCGTTGAAGTCAAACTGGTTTTTGGCAATCTTTTTGGTAAGCTTGCGGGCTTCTTCTTCATCGTAGGCGTTCTGGGCCTTTTCCACAAGCGAGACAATGTCGCCCATGCCGAGAATGCGGTCGGCCATGCGTGAGGGGTGGAAAAGATCTACAGCATCAAGTTTTTCGCCTGTGCCGACAAATTTGATGGGCTTGGTCACAACTGTGCGGATCGAAAGGGCTGCACCGCCTCGGGTGTCACCGTCGAGTTTCGTAAGAACAACTCCGTCGAAGTCCAGGCGATCGTTGAATTCCTTTGCGGTATTGACGGCATCCTGTCCGGTCATCGAATCGACGACAAACAGTGTTTCCTGTGGTTTGATGGCTTGTTTGATCGCGGTGATCTCATTCATCATCTCTTCGTCGACGGCGAGACGTCCGGCGGTATCGACAATAACGAGGTCGAGATTGTTGGCTTTTGCGTAGCGGATCGCGTTGGTGGCTATTTCAACCGGATTTTTGTTGCCGTCTTCCGTGTAGACAGGAACCTGAATCTGTTCGCCGAGAACTTTCAGCTGGTCGATAGCGGCCGGACGATAAACGTCGCATGCCACAAGAAGCGGCCGGCGGGCTTTCTCACTTTTGAATTTGCGGGCGAGCTTGCCGGAGAATGTGGTTTTTCCTGAACCTTGCAGACCTGACATGAGGATAATTGTCGGGTTGCCTGAAAGATTCACCTGAGCGGTTTCGCTACCCATGAGGGTTGCGAGTTCGTCATGGACAATCTTCACCATCATCTCACCCGGTTTGACGGCCGTCAACACATTCTGACCCAATGCTTTTGCCTTGACTGTGTCGGTGAACTGCTTGGCCACCTTATAATTGACGTCGGCGTCGAGAAGGGCTCGACGTACATCTTTAAGGGTTTCGGCAACGTTGATTTCGGT
>JAIDXA010000118.1 GCA_029058705.1 Paramuribaculum sp.
ATGTGCAATCAGTCCAAATTCGATCTGGGAGTAGTCGGCCGAGAGTAGGATGTCGCCCGGGTCGGGAATGAAGGCTCTGCGGATTTCGCGACCGTCGTCGGATCGGACAGGAATGATCTGTAGATTCGGGTTTGTCGAGGAAATCCGGCCTGTGGCTGTGACGGTCTGGTTATACGATGTGTGGATTTTTCCAGTCCGGTTGTTGACAAGTTCCGGAAGTGCGTTTATGTATGTCGCGAGGAGCTTGCGCAGGGCTCTGATTTTAAGGATCAAGTCGACTATTTCGTGGGAGTCGCGATATTTTTCGAGGATGTCCTCGGTTGTCGAGTAGGCGCCTCTCTTGGTCCGTTTGGCTTTCGGGTCTATTTTGAGTCTTTCGAACAGGACTTCGCCCACCTGGAGCGGAGACGCTATGTTGAATCGGCTTCCGGCGATTTCGAAGACGCGATTTTCCATTTCGGTGAGCCGTGAAGTGTAGGCCCGGGACAGTTTTGCCAGTTCGTCAGAATCGATTCTGACGCCTGTCCATTCCATTTCGGCGAGTACACGGATCATCGGCAGCTCGATGTCGGTCAGCAAAGGAGTCAGGCCGTTAGCCTTGATTTCGTCGAGAAGGCTGTTTTTCAGGCGTAGCGCAATGTCGGCCCTTTCGGCGGCTCGCCGGAAGGCTTCGTCGGGGGATGCTTCTTTTTTTCCTTCCGGGGGGATCATTTCGTAGCCGAGGATCGCGAGGGCGAGTTTGTCGGCATCATGTTTCATTTCGGGAGAAATGATGTAGTGTGCCACTCCTGTATCGAAGTAGGGGGCGAGGAATTCGATGCCGATCCGGCGCAGCAGGAGATAGTCGCGCTTGATGTCGGTCGAGACAATTTCGGGTCCGTTCTCAGCGAACAGCGGAGCGATGATGGCTGTTGTTTCTCCGGAGTTTTCAGAAAGGGGGATGTAGACGGCTTTCTTCGAGTCTGTTGCGATGGCTATTCCGCGAATGCGGGCAGTCATGGCGTCGGGCCCGAAGGCATCGACGGCGATTCCGACAGATGTCAGTCGGGCGGCCTCCCTGATTTGAGCGTCGGCCAGGTCGATCGTTTTGACGGTGTTGTAAACCGCACCGGAAGTGGCGATTGAATCCGTTGCGAGAATAGGGTCAGCGGCGGCATCCGATTCGGGCAGGTCGAAAAGCGATCCCATTGATCCCGGTGTTGGCGGGACAGGGGCAGTTTCGGCCGATGCGGCTATCTGATCGGGATATGTCTGTCGCAGTCGGTTGATGAAAGTCCTGAACTCGAGTTTCCGATAGATCTCCATCAAGCGTTGCAGGTCGATATCGCGCCGGATCAGTGCGGCAGGGGTAATATCGCCTATGGGAACGTCGGTCTTTATAGTGACAAGCCATTTCGACATGCGGATGAGCTCGGCATTATTCTCGATTTTTTGCCGGACGGCGCCTTTCAGCTGGGAGGAGTGTTCAAGCAGGTTTTCGACCGATCCCCACTCGGCAATCAGTTTTGTGGCCGTTTTCTCGCCGACTCCCGGGCATCCGGGTACATTGTCGCTGGCGTCGCCTTCGAGGGCGAGCAGGTCTATTACCTGAGACGGGTGTGAGATGCCGTATCGTTCACATATCTGTCGGGGTCCTCTGATTTCGAACCCTTCGCCGCGCAGAGAAGGGCGATACATGAAGACGGATTCGGTTACGAGTTGTCCGTAGTCTTTGTCGGGAGTCATCATGTAGGTGATGAAACCCTCTTTTTCGGCGGCTCGGGAGAGGGTGCCGATTACGTCGTCGGCTTCGTAGCCCGGAATTTCAATTGCGGGAATGCGGTAGGCCTCAAGGATTTGTTTGATGTATGGAATAGAGGCTGTTATGTCTTCAGGCTGTTTGTCGCGCTGGGCTTTGTAGGCGGGGTAGTCTGCGTGGCGGAAAGTCTGTCCGCCTTTAGGGTCGAAGCATACGGCAATGTGGGTCGGGTTTTCTTTTTTGAGAATCTCGTCGAGAGTGTTGCAGAAACCGAACACAGCCGAGGTGTTGAAACCGGCGGAAGTTACCCTGGGCGACCGGATCAAAGCGTAGTAGGCACGGTAAATAAGGGCATATGCGTCAAGGAGAAAAAGCCGAGGTTTATCCATAGAAATAGCAACGGATTATTTGAAATTTAAAGTAAAATTACGCAAATAATCACAATTGTTGGCAATCTTAACCGACTTTTTTGTAAATTTGCAGTCGTTATCATCCAAGCAATGACCCCAATAGAATCGATCCGCCACTCCATATCAACTGAACTTGAACGTCTTAACTGCCGTATAAGCGATGCGCTGATGTCGAACAACAGCCTGATGAACCGGGTGGTGGAAGGCTATCTCGCCACCAAAGGTAAGCAGGTGCGTCCGATTCTGGTTATTTTGACGGCCAAACTGTTCGGGGAGATCAACGATCGAGTGATTGCCGCCGCGGCTTCTGTCGAGATGCTCCACAATGCGACTCTGATCCATGATGATGTTGTCGATGAGACAAAGCTCAGACGCGGACGCCAGACGGTCAATTCGATATGGGATAATCAGATAGCAGTCCTTGTTGGCGACTTTTTTGTTTCAAGCGCATTGCAGCAGTCCATATCGACAGGCGATCTGCGAATAGTAGAGGCGCTTGCACATCTGGGCAAGATTCTGTCGCTTGGAGAGGTTGACCAGATCTATAACGCCCGCTATCACTGCCTTGACGAAGAAGCCTATTTCAAGATCATATCCCATAAGACTGCCTCGCTGTTTGTGAGCTGCATAAAGATGGGGGTCTATGCAGTCGATGCTGAAGGTCCGTTGCTCAAGGATATGGAGCGGTTCGCTGAACTGTTGGGCCTGTGTTTCCAGATCCGCGACGATATATTCGACTATTATACCGACGATGAGGTGGGCAAACCAACCGGCAATGATCTGCGCGAAGGAAAGATCACGCTACCGTTGCTTTATGCGCTGACGCAGGCAGAAAATCCGGAACGGGACGCTATGCTCGAACTGTCGAAGAAGGAACAGCTTAAAGAGGCGGAGATAGAATCGCTTATCGATTATGCGCGCCGTGCCGGGGGCATTGATTATGCATATTCGACGATGGATCGTCTGCGAGACGAAGCGATGGCACTGCTGTCGGGTTTCCCCGAGTCGCAGACAGTCGAGGATTTCCGATCGATATTTAATTATATTATATCACGCCGTTATTAGGGGCGGTTCGTGATAACGGCCCGTCTGCGTCGTTGTTTCGGCACTCGGGCTTGGTCACGGACGAAAGTCCGCTCCCGTCGCCTTCGGCCTCAGCGCCTTGCATCCGAACCGT
>JAIDXA010000119.1:0-612 GCA_029058705.1 Paramuribaculum sp.
TTTCGCTAAATCCACAACATTTATTCAATTTTTTCAATCAAATGCGGACTCCTATCCCGAGCATCAGATTCTGTGGTTCCTTGAACCGCCCCAAACGGTAACCGACGTTCAGAAAAATCATTTCGGTCAGAAATGTTTTCAATGTCAGGGACTGATAGAAGCGTCTGTCGCCTTTAGGACTGACAACAGCATATCCGAGACCGGCATTGATCGAAAAGACTGGCATTGTCAGTTCGGCATGACCCGAGACGCCTACGCCCAACTGCTTGAAGAAAGGCGGCTTGTTGAATTTAGGATTGTCGCTGTCGGTCCATTCGACCCAATATTCCGATAGCCCGGCACTCTCATCCCACTGCAGATCCATTGACATCCCGACTGCCACCCACCGGTTGAGTTTACGCATAGGGGCTATCTGAAGTCCGGCCACACCAAACACTCCGGGACATAATGTCGGTTCGACCGGATAACCGATTCTGACAACGCGCTTGCGCCAAGCTCCGTAGGCTGCCAGATCGCAGAACCATCGTGGCTTGTCGGCCGCTTGCACAAGTTGCTCAGAAACTGCGGCATTCCTGCGGCCGGGATTTAAAGAACAAGCCATAGCCACTGATG
>JAIDXA010000119.1:622-1744 GCA_029058705.1 Paramuribaculum sp.
TCGTCGGCATCGTCAGATTTGTATAAGAGACAGCCACTGATGCGCCGACTGAATTCACTCCGGCATTTGGCCATGAAGTGTTGCCGTTTGAAAAATGGGAGGCCTCGACTCCAAACGAGAGTTCGACCCGCGGTGACAGCCGGTAATGCAACCGCAGCCCGACCGCCATGTGGGCAGTCTCTCCGGTGCTGACCACACCACTGTGTTCTACATTATTTTTTCCGAAATGTTTCCATCCGAATGCAGCGCCGAATTTCCACTCATATCCAAGCCACAGACGATTTCCGACACTGACAACCGGCGCCCCCTGATAGACAAACGCCGAAACCGGTGTCCCGAGCAGATCTGAAGCAAAAAAACCTGTCGGCCCAAAACCTACACCTTGATACAGTCCGGGAAAAAGCATTCCTTCTGCCGATTCAGGGCTAAAGCAGAAATCTGCTCTGACATTACCTGACAATGAAGCCCTGACGTTCTTTTCCAAAGGATTGTCACCTCGTAAGAACGGGCAGGTCGGCGGAATCCAGGACGATCCCGTCTCAACTCCGAGTCGCCATTGCAACGGACAGGAAAATCCAGACGGAATGCTGTCGGCGGCCACTGCCTGAACCACTGTCGTCAACAACAAAATGATGGAAAAACACCTACTCAATATTTTCAACTCTGATCTCATAGCTGACAGGATATGTCGATTGACATTCAAAAGGGATAAGAACCGTGCGGTCAAGAACATGATTCCTGTAAACCATTGTTCCGCCGGCTTCAGCCATTGAATATGTGACATCGGTCATGATGTTTACATTGGATTCAGGCCCGACAACAACATCAACCTCCGACATTCGGTCCGGACGAACGAAACTATATCGATTGCCCGGTGTCAGATCTCTGACAGGCTCAAACGTCCAGCCACCGTCACGATATACCGGAACATCCATCACAAGCCTCTCGAAATGCACCCACGGATTGCCAACCGGCTCGACCATAATCGAGCCCTGTTCCTGAAGCCATGGCCTTATCACGACTTTCTGCGGCAAATGTCCGTTGTTGCGGAATGTGGTTCTGCGCGTCTTCACCTGCGACGGTTCGGTAATACGCAGCGGCAGGTCATAGACCACCTCACTC
>JAIDXA010000012.1 GCA_029058705.1 Paramuribaculum sp.
GTCGCCTGAAAAATATCCAATCCTAAGCCCGGCAAAAAGAGAGGCTGCGCCGTAAACCTTAATTACGACACAGCCTCCCGGTTTGCTATGTCGGGGAGCTGCCGTCGCGGGCTACGGACGGTTACTCGGCATCTTTCATGTTGTGGAACACGTTCTGGACATCTTCGTCATCTTCAAGTTTGTCGATGAGTTTTTCGATGGCTGCACGCTGCTCCTCTGTAACTTCCTTGAGATCGTTGGGAATACGTTCGAATTCCGAAGAGATGATTTCGAATCCGTTGCTTTCGAGATAGTGCTGGATGTTGGAGTAGTCCTCGAATCCGCCGTAGAGCACAACGATTTCATTTTCTTCCTCGTCTACATCGTTTTCGAGTTCATCGACACCGTAGTCGATCAGCTCAAGTTCGAGTTCCTCAAGGTCAAGGCCTTCTTTCGGCTTGATTTTGAAAACCGACTTGTGGTCGAAGAGGAAGGTGAGGGAGCCCTGGGTGCCGAGCGAACCGCCATGTTTGGTGAAGTATGAGCGGACGTTGGCTACCGTGCGGGTGTTGTTGTCGGTTGCGGCTTCAACAAAAATCGCGATTCCGTGGGGACCATATCCTTCGTAAGTGATCTCTTTGTAGTCGCTGGCGTCCTTGTCGGTCGCTTTTTTGATTGCGCGCTCAACCGTGTCCTTCGGCATGTTGGCGGCTTTGGCGTTCTGCATCAGGGCGCGCAGGCGGGGGTTGGTCGAGGGATCCGGACCGCCAGCTTTGGCGGCGATGGTGATTTCCTTACCGATGCGCGTGAATGTGCGCGACATGTTGCCCCAGCGTTTCAGCTTGCGGGCTTTGCGATATTCAAATGCTCTTCCCATAGGTTGGATTAGTGAGAGATTGCGGTGTTATGTTTTATGTTTCGATTTGTTTTCGTTTCAGGTTCACGTGGCTCAGCGGAGCTCGGCGCCGACTTTTTTGCGGAGATTGGTGATGATTTTATTCATCACGGCCTCGATCTGTTTGTCGTTGAGGGTGCGTTCGTCGTCGCGGAGGGTCATTGTGATCGCATATGATTTCTTTCCTTCCGGCAGCTTGTCGCCCTCGTAGACGTCAAACAGGCTTACGTCCTTCAGGAGCTTGCGCTCACTTTCGCGTACGGTCTGTTCGACCTCGGCCATTGTCACGGTCGAGTCAAGCAGAAGCGCCAGATCGCGTTTCACAGGCATGGCGCGCGATATCGGCGAGAAGGTGACCTTGTTGCGGAGCGACATGGAGATCAGTTCGCTCCATACGAGTTCGGCATAGATGACCGGCTGCTTGATGTCGAATTGTTTCAGGACAGCTTTCGACAGTATGCCGATCGAACCGAGGTGTTTGCCGGAACGTGTGTCGATCGACAGCGCGGCGCCGAATATCGGTTCGCTTGATGTCTTGACTTTCAGTTCGCGGGGGTTGACGCCGAGACGTGCGAGAATGTTGTCGACAATCGTGCGCATGTCGTAGAACGTTGCCTCTTCCGCCGGACGCAGCCATCCTGCCTGACGGAGATTGCCGGTCATCCACAGAGCCAGACGGCTGTCTTCGCTGAAGGGGGCGAGCGGCTTTTCAGCTGTCTGCTGAGCGGATGGATTGAAGCGGTATACGTTGCCGAACTCATACATCAGCAGCGACTCCATCTTGCGGTTTATGTTGTGGGCGATCGATTCGAGCCCGCCATAGAGCATTGTCTGGCGCATGACGCAGAGGTCGTTGCTCAGCGGGTTGAGCAGCCGGACGCAGTTGTCGACGGGATATTGCTCGTTGGAAGCGTAGTAGCTTTCGGCTGTCAGCGAGTTGTTGAGTATTTCGTTGAAGCCGCATGCGCTCAGCTGTTCGGCGATGAGTGTGCGCAGACGGTTGTCGTGGTCGGCTGCCGATTTGAACGAGAGCGACGACTGGACTGTCAGTCCCGGTTCGATGTTGTTGTAGCCATAGATGCGCAGGATTTCCTCGACAACGTCACACGGACGGCGCACGTCCACTCGATAGGTAGGCACTTCAAGACGCGCTTCATTTTCGGTTTTCCCGACGATGTTGATCTCAAGGGCTTCGAGTATGGAGTCGATTGTCGGCTGGGGTATCTCCTTGCCGATCAGACGGCAGGCGTAGTCGTAGCTGAGCGTCACGTCAAACGGTCTGACAGGTTCGGGATAGATGTCGACCGGATCTCCGCAGATTTCGCCGCCGGCGAGTTCTTTTATCATTATTGCCGCAAGTTTGGCTGCGTAGAGCGTCACGTTGGGATCTGTGCCTCGTTCGTAGCGGAACGATGCGTCGGTCTGAAGCCCCTGACGCCGGGCTGTCTTGCGGATTGATGTCGGGTTAAAATAAGCGCTTTCGATGAATACATCGGTTGTTTCCATCGTGACACCGGAATCTTTTCCGCCGAAAACTCCCGCGATGCACATCGGGCGGCTCTCTGAACAGATCATCAGGTCGTTGGCCGAAAGCGTATGTTCAACGTCGTCGAGCGTGACGAAACGGGTGCCTTCGGCGCATTTCTTAACGATGACCTTGCCGCCTTCGATACGGTTGAGGTCGAAGCAGTGGAGCGGCTGTCCGATAGAATGGAGTATGAAGTTGGTTATGTCGACAACCGAGTTGATCGGGCGCAGACCGATGGTTGTCAGTCGTTGCTGAAGCCATTCTGGGCTTTCGCCTACCTTGACGCCTCGGATGGTGATTCCGCTGTAGCGGGGACAGGCTTCGTAGTCGTCGATCTCTACGGCAATCGCACCTTCGGCACGGTCAATGCTGAAAGAGTCTACCGACGGCCGCTTGAGGTTCAGCCGGGTTGAATGCTGCGAGGCCCATGCGCATAGATCGCGGGCCACTCCGAAGTGTGAGGCGGCATCGATTCGGTTTGGGGTCAGGTCGACTTCGAGAAGATAGTCGGAGGTCAGGCCGAAAAATTCAGCGGCAGGGGTGCCCGGTGCGACTTCTTCAGTGATGACAATGATTCCGTCATGACTTGAGCCGACGCCGATTTCGTCTTCGGCACAGATCATGCCGAACGATTCGACACCGCGTATTTTCGATTTCTTGATTTTGAATTCCTTGTCGCCGTCGTAGAGGGTGGTCTCTACGGTCGCTACCACAACCGTCTGTCCGGCCGCCACATTGGGCGCGCCACAGACAATCTGGGTTGCCTGGCCGTCGCCGAGGTCTACGGTCGTGATGTGGAGATGGTCGCTGTCGGGATGTTCGACACAGGTCAGTACTTTTCCGATCACAAGTCCGCGAAGGCCTCCGCGGATGCTCTCGACTTCTTCCACCGAACCGGTTTCAAGGCCGATGGAGGTCAGGGCCTCTGCCAGTTCGTCGGGACTCAGGGTGAGGTCGGCATAATCTTTTAGCCAGTTATATGATATGTTCATTGTCGGTTTGTAAGTGTTTCAAGTTGCAAAGATAATCATTTTTAGGCAAGTAATCAAGTGTTGTCTGCCTGTCTTATCTGACAATTACCCGGCGGGCGAACGATCCGTCGGTGACGATATACAGCCCGGCCGGCACTGACAGTGTGGTCAGGGGGGCAGAGACTGTTTCTCCGAACAGCATGATTCCGTCGGTCGAGTAGACGTGGATGGTTCTCTCTCCGTCGCGGTTTTCGATCTGCAGCAGGTGGTCGCGGCAGTATGCGTCCCATTTGTGATAGTCCAGCTGGCCGACCGCTCCTATCTCGCTGTGGTCAGTGATCGAAATGTTGTCGATGAACCAGCGTTCGCCTGATTTCTGTGCGAAGCGGATCCGGCCGTTGCCTGTCGTGTTGATGCTGGCCGAGAAAGTGGAGGCTGAAGTTTCGTCGAAACGGAATGTTTCGGCTGTCTGCCATGTGATTCCTCCGTCGGTCGAGTATTCCAGATCTACGATGGCGGTCGGCTCGGAGTCGTTGGGCCATTTGGAGGCTTCGAAGCTTACTGTTCCGAGGCCGTTTTCTTTGTCCTCGGCCATTGCGATCGAAGATGTGGCATTTTTACCCATGCGCAGGGTCACGGAGTTGTTGAAGTCCTTGTCCTGCGATGCGGTTCCGAATCCACCGTCGTTGACGGCCCATGTCGATGCTGTTCCGCGGAATGTTGTCGACGAGTAGGCTTTCACTGTGTTTGTCGGATCTTCGACCTCTTCCCAGTCTTCGAGAAAATCACCTGCCGAAGCCGACACTTTTGCGGTTGCCGATGCGTTGTCGGTCGAATAGGTTCCGGCCGACAGGGTTATGTCGGTACGGTAGTCGCCGGCTTCGGTGGCTCCCAGACGCAGATAGAATCGGTCTTCGTCGGCAGCGAGAGTTGTCGAAGCGGCCCATGTCGCTTTGTCGGTCGAGACTTCGAAGGGCGCTTCTACCTTGACGTCGATTTCGGTGTCGATATTTTCAGTCTCAAGGAGTAGCTCTGCGATTTCCGAGGGCTCTCCCTGAACGGATGTCAGGTGGAGATTACCGTCGAAGAGAACCTGGATCGATGGGATCGGATCGGCAGTTGTGGCGGTCAGATGCGGTAGATTGACAATTCCGGGCACGTCGTGGAAGCTGACGCTGTACGTTGTCGACGGATCAAGGCCGGTGATTTCGGCCGATTCGTCGCTGGCAAGGACTTTTATGGGGAATCCGGCAACGGACTCCGTGCCGAGACGCACGTCGATTCCGTAGGTCACCGATGGCTGCGATGAGTGGAGGTTGACCCAGGCCAGGGTGAATCCGTCGGAGCTGACGCCGGTGATTTTTGCGGGAAGACCGTCGACGATTTCCGCATACAGATCGACCGAGCGGCTGACGTTGCCGCTTCTGACGGTCAGGATTCCTTCTGCGTCACCTGCTGACGGAGCGTTGACCGTTACGGTGACAAACGTGCCGGCATTGGCTTCGGCGGCAGTAACCGACGCCGGGCTGACGGTAAAGCCTCCAGTGGCAGAAACCGTGACGTTGTCTGTCAGGTTGACACCTTTGACCTCTACTCTTGCCGAACGCGGAACTCCGCATGCCGCAATGCCCAGGTCGATCTGGGCGTTCTGGACCGGGAAGACGAACGACGGTTCGGACGAGCCGGACGAATACCATGCCTGTCCGACTTTATCGCCCCAGATATATTCGATGAGCTCGGGATGGTCTATGAATGGATTGCGGTTTTCCTGAAATGAATAGATCGCATCGTTGCGGTTGATCTCCTTCTGGCTTACCTGATCCTGACGGGCCCATTTGAGCAGCAGCCTGATGGCCCATTCTCTGAACACAGGATAGGAGTTTCCGGCAAGCATGTCGCTTCCATTGCCGTTAGTCCAGCCCGAAATGATGTCATTGTAGCATGCGGCCATGTAGAAGTAGCTTCTGGCAAGGTCGCCTTTGTATTCGTCGTCGGGTTCGAAAACGGTTCCCGAAAACCCTGAGAATGTCGATGCTCCGAGTTTTCCAAGCGGCCTGACGCTGCCGCTGGCCGGAAGTGATGTTCCGTTGGCGCATTCGCCGAATGCGAAGTTTGAGCGCTGGCCGTTGACCTTGCCGTCGGTCGGATAGAGATGGAATGCATCGGAATACTGGGTTGCTTTGCCTCCTCCCCACCAGCTTTTCGGGAGCGAATGCTCGCGGTTTACGCAGTCGCCGACAACGCTGTAGTTTCCGCAGCGGGTGAAATTGGAGGGCCAGCGTTTTGTCGAGTATATGTCCCATAGGGTTCCGTCGTCGCGGACGTCGGACTTGGCATAGATTGTCCACAGTCCGTCATAGCCTTTGTTGACGTGTGGGTTGATTTTCTGGCAAAGTGCCTTGAGCAGTGCCTGGCCTGTCTTTCCTTCGCAGGAAGCGTAGTAGCCGGCAGGAATTTCGGCCAGTCCTGTCAATACCGACAACAGACACGGCAGAATGAACAATGATCTGATAGTTGCTTTCATGATTGGCTTTATTTTTGGGCGCTGCAAAATTAGCAATAAAATCTTTATATTGTCAAGAGATTTTAGGAAAAGCATGCACCGGAAGCCGCATTAACCGCCGTGAGCGCCGTCAGTGGCGTCTGGCCGGCGGCTGCAAAAAGACCGGGACAACCCTGTGTGTGGGTCGTCCCGGTTGCATATGGTTGGAAAATGAAAATCACAGTTTGATGACTATTCAAGATCGCGTGGAATGCCTACGAGCTTCATTTTTGAGTCACGGATGAAGCCGAGGACGGAATCGCGGATTGGCGACGGATCGATATCGGCTTCGATTCGTTTCATTGCGTTGAACACCGATGTCCCGCATTGATAGACATGGCGGTAGGCTTTTGCAATCTCGTCAATCTGTTCTTCGGAGTGTCCGTTTTTACGAAGCACGAAAGCGTTGACTCCGAAGTATGACGCAGGGTTGTGGGCCATGATGATGTAGGGAGGAACGTTGCCGGATATGCGGCAGCCGCCTTTGACGAGAACCCAGTCGCCGATACGGGAGTTTTCGTGGAGCATCACTGCGGAAGAGAGGATCGAACATTTTCCGACACGGGCTTCCCCGGCTATCACGACATTATTTCCGAGTACGCACTTGCCTTCGATGACCGAATCATGTCCGATGTGGGTCATTGCCATGATGAAACAGTCGTTGCCTACAACAGTTCCTTCATTGGAATTGAAGCCGCGGTTGATGATCACGTTCTCGCGGATGACATTGTTGTCGCCGATCGTGCAGTAGGATGGCTGTCCTTTCCAGCGGAAATCCTGCGGATCGGCCCCGATAACGGTGTTTTGGTATATTTTGTTGTTTTTTCCAAGACGGGTGCCGCGGACAATGCTCACGTAAGGAAAAATTTCACAATCATCGCCGATGACAACGTCAGCGTCGATAAACGCGAATGGATGGATTGTTACGTTGTTGCCGATCTTTGCGGCAGGATCAACGTGGGCTAATGGACTGATCATGGCAAAAGAGGTGATTTAGTAGTTTGAGGTGGAATGTGAGTTCTCTCTGTTCAGATAAACTTTCCCGGACACGGAAAAGTTTATCTGGACTTATGATGTTTAGCGCCCTCCGCCGAGCGACTGATAGAGATTGATCAGCGCACGGTTTTGCGCGTTTAGTGCTGCGAGTGATGAAATCTGGGCCTGGAGCAGACCTTGCTGTGCGGTCAGCACATCAAGATATGTTGTCCCGTACGAACCGAGCTTGAGCAGTTCCTGAGTGAAATCGACCGCGTTCGACAGTTTCGAAGCCTGTATTTCGAGCGATTTGTTCTTTTCAACGCTTTTCTGATATAGGGTAAGGGCGTCCGAAACTTCGGCGCTGGCGCTCATTAGGGTGTATTCGAAGTTGTTCATCGCCTGTTCCTGCTGGGCTTTTGCCGCTTCAAGACGGGCAATGTTCTGTCCGCGTGAGAAAAGCGGCGCTGTCAGCGAGCCGGCCAGGTTTATGAAAAACTTGCCTGGATTTATGATTGCCGAGCCGAGCATATTGGTGAAACCGCCGTTGGCAGTGATGGAAAGACCGGGATAGAAGGCTGCCCGGGCGCTGTTTGTCGAATAATAGGCCACGGCAAGGCTGCGCTCGGCAGCTGCGACATCAGGCCGTGAGGCAAGTTCGCGCATGGGAATCGACTCGCGGACGATTGCCGGGCTGCTGATGACGGCCGACGACGGAATGGCCCATTTCTGTGGCATTACATTGAGTAGAAGCGACATCGTGTTGTTCATCTCGTGGAGCGACACTTCGATGTCGGTTATCGAGGCAAGAATGCCATAGTATTGCGCTTCGCTTTGAACTACAGCGACTTCAGTCAGTCGGCCTGCTTCCTTGAGGTCTTTCATTGTCTGGACACTTTCTTCCCAGAGCTTGGCCGTCGACTGACTGGTCTCGAGCTGGGCCTGCAGCATGGCAATGGTGTAGTAGCAGGTTGCCACCGACGATATTATCTGGGAACGGGTTGCCTGACGGTAGGCTTCCGATTGCTCGTAGGCCGCCTGAGCGCCGCGTTTGCTGTTGAGCAGTTTGGCGAATACGTCGATTTCCCAGCTGACAGCGAGAGGAATGGTGTAGCCCCACGACATGTTCTGCGACGGATCGGTGAAAAACTTGCTTCCCTGTCCGCTCGGAGCGAGTGCAACCGAAGGCAGATAGGCAAGCTTGGCGCCCTTGAGCTGTGCGTGGGCTATGTCCACGTTCAGCTTCGCGTTTTTAAAATTGGTGTTGTTTGCCAGGGCCTGGTCGATCAGCGAGGCAAGGGTGGGATCGGTGAACACTTCCTGCCAGCGCAGGTTCCCGAATGCCGTCGAATCGATTTCCGATTCGAGCGCTTTCTTGTATTCGGCGGTCAGTGCCGTCGAATCGGGTGTCTCGTATTTCTTGTATATGTTACAGCTGCTGAGCCCGGCCATTGATATGGCCAGGGCTGATGCAGCTATGAGAGTCTTGCGAGTTTTCATTTGTTGAATCGCGTCAGAGTGTTGTTTGTTATTTTCCTGTTGGTTATTTGGAGTATTGCTCAAGTTCGTTCTCGATGCCTTCGTTGTCGGTGTCGATCCATTTGAGCGGAGTTATTTTTTCCTGAATGATCTGGAATGTCACGAACAGGGCGGGGACAAGGAAGATCTGGAAGAGCATGCCTATGAGCATACCTCCGACCGAACCCGTACCGAGAGCTTTGTTTCCGTTTGCACCCACACCGCTTGCATACATCATCGGCAACAGACCGATGATAAGTGCGAGCGAAGTCATGAGAATCGGTCGCAGACGTGCTGCGGCCCCGTCGATGGCAGCTTTGGCGATCGACATGCCTGTCCTGCGGCGTTCGAGTGCGAACTCAACGATGAGGATGGCGTTTTTGGCCAGAAGTCCGATAAGCATGATCAGCGCGATCTGAAGATAGATGTTGTTTGAAATGTCGCGCAGGTCGGCGAAGATAAACGTTCCCATAAGGCCGAACGGAATTGAAAGGATTACGGCAAACGGAAGCATGTAACTTTCATACTGGGCCGACAGAAGCAGGTAGACGAAGAGCAGACAGAGTCCGAAGATGATCGCAGTCTGGTTGCCGGAGGAAGAGGCTTCCTCGCGGGTCATACCTGCATAGTCGTAGCCATAGCCCTGCGGAAGCACTTCGTTGGCCACACGCTGGATGGCTGCCAGAGCGTCGCCCGAGGAGTAGCCTTCTTTCGGCGAACCGTTGACCGAGATGGACTGGAACATGTTGAATCGGTTCAGAAGGTCGGGGCCGTAGACTTTCGTCAGTTTGACAAAATTTGATATCGAAGCCATTTCGGAGCCGTTGCGGATCTTTATGTTGTTGAGCGTTTCGGGTGACACACGTGCCTCAGGCGAAGCCTGCATCATGACACGGTAGAGCTTTCCGAAACGGTTGAAGTTTGAGACATAGAGACCTCCGTAATAGCCCTGGAGTGTCGAAAGAACCGACGATGGAGAGATGCCGGCCTGTTTGCACTTGGCAGCGTCGACATCGACAAGATATTGCGGGAATGTCGGGTTGAACGTCGTATAGGCCATCTGGATCTCCGGCTGCTGGTTGAGTGCGCCGAGGAATGTCTGGACAACGTTGAAGAATTCGTTGATGTCGCCGCCGGTCTTGTCCTGCATCTTGATTTCGAAACCGTTGGTCATCGAATAACCCGAAATCATTGGCGGCGCGAAGATAACCACGCGTCCGTCTTTGATGAACTGGCCTGTCAGGGCATAGAGCTGTCCGATGATAGCGTCGGAACTTTCGTTTTTGTCTCGTTCCGACCAGTCTTTCAGCTTGACGATGAACGTTCCGTAGGTTGCACCTTGTCCGGCGATGAACGAATAGCCGTCGATCATCGTGCGGGTCTGGATGGCGGGTATCTTGGCCATGATCGAGTCGACCTGGGCAAGCACCTGGCCTGTGCGTTCCTGAGAAGTGCCCGGAGGCATGTCGACCATACAGAAGATCGTTCCGGTATCTTCGTTGGGCACAAGGGCTGTCGGTGTGCGGCGCATGAGCCATACGAGCGTGACAATAGCGATGGCGACAATCACAAACGACGTGACTTTGTGGCGAATGAAGAAGTTGACTCCCTTTTTGTAACCTTCGAGGCGGGCATCATAGAATGTGTTGAACCACATGTGGAAACGCTGAACGACGTTGCGTTTCTTGTCGCCGTGTGTCTCGTCATGAGGCTTGAGGAACACCGCACACAATGCGGGTGAGAGCGTAAGAGCGTTGATGGCCGAAAGTCCGATGGCAATGGCCATTGTCAGACCGAACTGCTGGTAGAACACGCCTGAGGTACCCGACATGAACGATACGGGAATGAACACAAGCATCATGACAAGCGTGATCGATACGATGGCGCCGCCGATCTCGTTCATCGCGTCAATCGATGCCTTGCGTGCGTTCTTGTAGCCGACATCGAGTTTGGCGTGAACCGCCTCGACGACCACTATGGCGTCATCGACCACAATCGCGATTGCAAGCACGAGTGCCGACAGGGTGATGAGGTTGATTGAGAATCCGATCAGTTTCATTCCGAAGAATGTTCCGATCAATGCCACCGGAATGGCAATTGCCGGAATGATAGTCGAGCGGATGTCCTGCAGGAAGATGTAGACCACAAAGAACACGAGAATGAACGCCTCGATAAGAGTCTGGATCACGTGGTGGATCGATGCATAGAGGAAGTCGTTGTTGTTCATCGGGATGGCGATCTCAAGGCCTTCGGGAAGATCCTTCTTGATCTGGTCGACGAACTCAAGACAGTCTTCGATGATCTTGGTTGCGTTTGACCCGGCGGTCTGGAACACGATCGCCGTCACACCGGTATGTCCGTTGAGCGAGCCGTGGAAGCCATAGGTCACACGACCGAGCTCGACTTCAGCAACATCTTTCAGACGAAGCACTTCGCCGTTTGAGCTGGCGCGGACAACAATGTCCTCGAACTGATCCTGAGTGACAAGACGTCCTTTGTAGCGCATGATATACTGGAAGCTCTGGTTGCCCTGCTCGCCGAACGCACCGGGTGCAGCCTCGATGTTCTGCTCGGCAAGCGCCATGGTGATGTCCGACGGCTCAAGATGATACTGGGCCATCACATCGGGCTTCAGCCATATGCGCATCGAATAGTCGGCACCCATCACCATCACGTCGCCGACTCCGGAGATACGCTGCATCTGCGGCACAATGTTGATCTTCATGTAGTTTTCCACGAAGTCTTCCGAATATTTGCCCGAGGCGTCATAGAGATTGACACCGACAAGCATTGAGGTCTGGCGCTTCTGGGTAAGCACACCGACCTGGGTCACCTCGGCCGGAAGAAGGCTCTGGGCTTTGGAGACGCGGTTCTGGACATCGACCGCGGCCATGTCAGGGTCGAATCCCTGTTCAAAATAGACGTTGATGGTTGCCGAACCGGTGTTGGTCGCGGTCGATTCCATATACGTCATGCCTTCGGCTCCGTTGATCGATTCCTCCAAAGGCGCGATCACGGAGTTGAGCACAGCCTGTGCGTTTGCTCCCTGATAGGTGGTTGAAACCTGGATTGTCGGCGGTGCTATGTCGGGGAACTGGGTGATCGGAAGCGATACCAGTCCGATGATACCGAAAAGGACGATGAAGATCGAGATCACCGTCGAAAGCACCGGCCGGTTTATAAATGTATCTAATTTCATAATTGAATCACTTCAAGATGAATAGTGGGAAGTTTTGTTTTTGGATATGTTTGTCAGCGGACGCCGAAACATTTCAGGCCCGCATCTGAAAACTGCCGTGTCTTATTTGCCTGCGGGAGCTTGGCCGGCTGCCGCCGCTGCCGCGCGCTGTGGCTGTGAGGCTGCGTCGACGGGGGTGATCTTCATTCCGTCCTTCAGTTTCGATCCGATGCCTTCGATGGCGATGCGGTCGCCTGCTTTCAGGCCGGAAGTGACAACGAAGTTCTGGCCGTCGGAAATCTCGAGGACAGTGACAGGAACGCTCGCAACCTTGTTGCTGTCGTTGACAACATAGACAAAACGGCGGTCCTGCACCTCAAACGTGGCTTTCTGCGGAATTACCATCGCGTCGGGTGTATTGACAGGTATGATGATGTTGCCGGTGCTTCCGCTGCGGAGCATTCCGCTCGGATTGTTGAAAAGCGCGCGGACGCTTGCCGAACCGGTAGACGTGTCAATCAGTCCATTGACTGTGGCAACCTTGCCCTTGATGGGATATTCATTGCCGTTGGCCAGTTTGAGCGAAACCTCCGGCATTGCCTCGATTGCCTGTGCGAGAGGGCGCTGGCCTCCTTCGGTCATGTCGAGAAGATCCTTTTCAGTAAGCGAGAAATAGGCATAGACTTCCGAATTGTCGGAAATTGTTGTCAGCGGCTGGGTCGATGAGGGCGATGCAAGCGATCCCTCGCGGTTGGGAATCGAGCCGACAACACCGTCGCTCGGGGCGGTCACTACTGTGTAGGCAAGATTCTTCTGGGCAATCGTCACCTGAGAATTTGCCTGCGCCAGGGCTGCCTCGGCCTGTGCCAGAGCTGCCTGTGCCGACTGCAGGTCATTGTCGGCAACCTGATATTCATACTGGCTGATGATATTTTTGTTGAGAAGATCGCGTTTGGTGTCGGCTGTCATCTTGGCGGTGGCCACGCGCGTCTTGGCGGCATTGACTGCGGCTTTGGCGTTTGCGACCGAACTCTGGGCCTGACGCAGGGCTGCTTCATATGAAACCTGGTCAATGGTGAAAAGAGTCTGTCCTTTTTTCACATGCTGGCCTTCGTCAACATGCACCTTTGTGATGAATCCCGAAATCTGCGGACGGATTTCAATATCTGTCTTACCCTTGATCAACGCCGGATACTCGATCGTATTGT
The DNA here is from genome assembly GCA_029058705.1 of Paramuribaculum sp. GTDB lineage: Bacteria > Bacteroidota > Bacteroidia > Bacteroidales > Muribaculaceae > Paramuribaculum. The sequence goes on from JAIDXA010000012.1 coordinate 12,795, forward strand.
GGGCGTTCGACGGGTTTACTTGCATCACTGCAATCTGCGGGTCGGGCATCTGCTGCTGCTCCGGTTTGGAGCCGCACGATGTCACTGTCATGGTCATTACAGCGCCGAGAGCTATTGCCGACGCTGATTTCAGCACATTACGGTTCATTTCTTTCAATCTTGTCATTATTTACTTATCTTACCTTAAAAATCTGTCAGTTAGTGGTTTGTGTTGATTTGAGATCTGTGGAGACGGACTTCTCCACCAAACCAAGTGCAAAATTACCAACAATTTGCATAAGCCAAATATGACATATGTCATAAAATGCCCACCGTTAAATTTTATTTACCTTTTGATTGCGAGCCCATTGCTCCATTTGTCATCTCTCGTCATATTCAGCAACAATCTCAAACATTTAACAAGGCTCCGAAATAAAAGATGCCGACTTATAGCAAGCCGGCATCCTCGGATTAGCAGTTATTACATAACCAAAATAAATTCGTTTACCAGACGCTGTTTATTTCAAC
>JAIDXA010000120.1 GCA_029058705.1 Paramuribaculum sp.
TTTTTCAGAACTATAATCTTCTTCCGAAAACAACTTCGGTCGAGAATGTCGAGCTTCCGTTGCTATATAATTCTTCGGTATCGTCGCATGAAAGGCGTGAGCGTGCGGTCAGGGCTTTGAAGTCAGTCGGACTGGCCGACCGGCTCTATCACAAAAGCAACCAGATGTCCGGCGGTCAGCAGCAACGTGTGGCAATAGCCCGTGCGCTGGTCAATGACCCGGTCATAATTCTTGCTGATGAGGCGACGGGCAATCTTGATACCCGGACTTCGTTCAGCATACTGGTTCTTTTCCAGCATCTCCACCGGGAAGGCCGGACGATTATCTTTGTGACCCACAATCCTGAACTGGCGGCTTATTCATCGCGAAACATTATGCTTCGCGACGGCAAAGTCGTTTCCGACACGTATAATGAAGAACCGCTGTCAGCGCTCTCGGCGCTTGAAGCGCTTCCCAAAGACAATGACTGAGAATGAGATTCATCAACATACTTAAGATTGCGATCAAGGCGCTTAACAACAATAAACTGCGATGTTTCCTGACAATGCTTGGCATTATTATAGGCGTCGCGTCGGTCATCACGATGCTTGCCATAGGCCAGGGGTCAAAAGACAGCATCAAGGCGCAGATCTCGGAGATGGGCTCCAATATGATCATGATTCATCCCGGCAACATGCAGCGTGGCGGTGTCCGACAAAGTTCCGACGATATGCAGACACTGCAGGTTTCGGATTATGAGGCGCTTGCCGAACTTCCGGGCGTTTCAGCCATTTCTCCGTCGGTCAACACAGGTGGCCAGCTTGTTTTCGGGAACAACAATTACCCGTCGACAATCTATGGAATCACACCTGAATATCTCGATATCCGCAAACTGAAAGTTGCCGAAGGAACGATGTTTACCGAACATGACATCAAGACAGCTGCAAAAGTCTGCATCCTCGGAAAAACGGTTGTGGACAATCTCTTTCCCAATGGCGAGGATCCCATCGGGCGAGTTGTTCGTTTCGGCTCGATTCCGCTGACAGTCATAGGAGTCCTTGAGTCGAAAGGGACCAACTCGATGGGCATGGACCAGGATGATGTCGTTTTGGCCCCCTACACGACAGTCATGAAAAGAATCCTTGCAATCGATTATATACAGGGCATATTCGCTAGTGCGGTCGATGAGGACGAAACGGAAGCGACTATTGACCAGATCACCGCAATGTTGAGGCTCCGGCACAAGATAAAGGATGGCGCCGACAACGATTTCGAGATCCGTTCGCAACAGGAGCTGAGCGAGATGATGAATTCCACCAGCGACATGATGACGATTCTTCTTGCGTGTATAGCCGGTATCTCACTGCTTGTCGGCGGCATCGGAATCATGAATATAATGTATGTGTCAGTGACGGAACGCACCCGTGAAATCGGGCTCCGCATGTCGATAGGGGCACGCGGAATCGACATTCTCTCGCAATTCCTCATCGAAGCCGTCATAATAAGTGTGACAGGCGGCATAATCGGGATTCTGCTTGGTTTTCTTGCGTCATGGCTCGTGACTGTGATTGTAAACTGGCCAGTCTCTATCCAGATGTATTCTGTAGTCCTGTCGTTTGTTGTCTGCACGGTGACCGGTGTATTCTTCGGATGGTATCCGGCTCGCAAGGCTTCTAATCTCGATCCGATAGAAGCGATTCGTTACGAATAAACAAGTAATAAATATTGATAAATGGATAATAATTTGTAAATTTGTTGACCGACTGAGAGGCAAAGGCCAAACCGGCTTTTTGTCTTGAAGATGAAAAACACACAAAAAGCAACTTTTAGGTTTATTTTTAGGTGATGGAGCCGGAGCGCGCAGCTGATTGCGAGCTCCGGCTTTTCGATTTTGTGGATATGCTTGCCAAAAAAACAGACAGACACTGGGCTTATCGGGAAATTCTGTATATTTGCGGAGAAATACTTTTGGATATGGAAACAATCACAATCAACTCAATCGACGAATATAACCGCCTTTATCAACTTCCTACGCGCCATCCGCTGGTGGCGGTCGTTGACCTTAAGGACGCGCAGGTCATTCCTGGCGATGCCCGCTATGCCTATGGCGTCTATGCGATTTTTCTGAAAAACGGGGTGCAGTGTTCGCTGAACTATGGGCGTCGAAGTTATGACTATCAGGAGGGAACGGTTGTCAGTTTCGCGCCAGGCCAGGTTGTCGATGTGAAGATGGACAAAAACGTGGACCGGCTTGATGTGGTCGGGCTTATTTTTCATCCCGATCTGATATTCGGGACTCCGCTTGCCGATAAAATAGGCGATTACGGTTTTTTCGATTATTCACAGGTTGAGGCATTGCATCTGTCGGATGATGAACGTGCGAAAAGTCTCGACTGTCTTGAAAAAATCAATGATGAGCTTGTTCATCCGGTCGACAGCCATTCCGCATCGCTTCTGTCAGCCAATATCCAGGTTCTGCTGGAATATCTCTACCGGTTCTACGACCGCCAGTTCATAACGCGCCATAAAGTCAATTCGGAGGTCATTGCCCGTTTCGAGCGGGATCTGAAGGACTATTATAAGCCGGGACATCAT
>JAIDXA010000121.1 GCA_029058705.1 Paramuribaculum sp.
TGCCGTCGAGGACAACATAGTAGGGTTGTATGCTTGCGTTGAATTTACTCCGCTGAAGATAGCTCCACTTCTCACCTACGGTTTCAAGCATGACAGACTTGCCGTTTTCCACAACCTCAATTGGTGTCGGAAGCTTATGCTTGTCGTCGACCATCAACGTAATGAGAACAAAATTATCTTTTATGAGACCGCTGACTTCTTCAGTGTCAAACACCGCACCTTCCATTTTACGGCAGTTGACACAACCATATCCGGAAAAGTCAATCAGGACAGGGAGATTATTGTCAGAGGCATATTTCATTCCCTCATCGTAATCGTCAAACGATTTAAAGCCTTCCGATCCGTACAGGTTGAAATCCTGAGTAAACAACGGCGGCACAAACGCACTGACTGCCTTGAGAGGCGCTCCCCATAGACCGGGAACAAGATATATTGCAAAACTCAACGAAAACATTGAGAGGAAGAAGCGCGAGATTCCGACATTCTCAAGCTCAGAATCATGACTGAACCTGAATTTGCCGAGCAGATAAAGTGAGAGAAGCACAAAAATAGCCACCCATAACGATATGAACACTTCTCGATCAAGAAGCCCCCAGCCATATGCCAAATCTGCTACAGAAAGGAATTTCAGCGATAAAGCGAGTTCAAGGAATCCGAGAATAACCTTGACCGAATTCAGCCAACCGCCCGAACGAGGCAGTTCCTTAAGAAGTGACGGAAAGACCGCACACAGCGTAAACGGAATAGCCAGGGCGAGAGCAAACGCACCCATGCCGACAGCCGGCCCCACATAGCTTCCCTGCGATGCGGCCTCGACAAGCAGAGTGCCTATGATCGGGCCCGTGCAGGAAAAAGACACAAGCACCAGCGTAAAGGCCATGAAAAAAATACTGAGAACACCGGTCGTTCTGTCCGCGCGGCTATCCATGCGATTACTCCACGAAGCAGGCAACTTGATTTCAAACGCACCGAAAAACGAAATGGCAAACACAACCAACAGCGCAAAGAAAATCAGGTTAAACACAGCGTTTGTGGCAAGATCGTTGAGCTTGCTGGCTCCAAAAACAACAGTTACTGCAAGTCCGAGAACCAGGAAGATCACAACAATCGCCACACCATATGTCAGTGCATCGCCGATCGAACGACGACGAGATGAGCTTTTCTTAAGAAAGAAGCTTACGGTCAAGGGTATCATAGGCCACACACATGGAGTCAGAAGAGCAAGAAGGCCACCGATAAACCCCCACACGAAGATATATAGCCACGATGCGTCAGCGACATTGCTCCCCACTCCTTTGCCGACCTTTGAAAAATCAGCAGGCGCCCAGAGTGATGATGATTGAACATCTGCAGAAACGACATTTGTCACTGCGTCAGAAACCGGCGCTTCAACAGGAGAACCAAACGTCATATCAATAGCTTCCTTTTGCGGCGGGATACATGAACCATCCGCCAGACTACAGGCTTGATAACGGATCGTTCCTTTGACTCTGAAGCCCTTGCTATTCTCATTCAGGCGGAACTTCTGACGAAACGTCACTGTTGTCTCCCACCAGCTCAACGGAAGGTTGAACGTAGAATCAAACTCCTCAACAGCAGGTGATGACGGAACGACTTCGCCAACAAGCTCTCCACCGACAACCTCAATAAACTCGAAAGTAGTCGGATTCGGTCCTCCTTCAGGAAGATTCAATCCATAGATATGCCAATTTTTCTGAATGGTAGCGGTAAACGACATGACTCCTTCTTTATCAGTCTCGCCTTTCTCAATCGACTGATTCCAGCTTACCGGATTGACAAGTTCAGCTTTTCCCAAAAATGCAACAAAAGCGAGGAGGCCGATCAACAGCGTATAACGTGACAGGATCTTCATTTTACAACTACATTTTTAGTGAAATCAAAAGTTTTTGGAGCCGAACACGTCACATCGTTGCACCCCATGTAACTGACAGTCCCGACTATCTTTGCCTTTGCTTTATCGGTAACCTTGAATTTCTGGCGGAAAGTCACGTCCGAAGTCCAATAGGAGAGTTTAAG
>JAIDXA010000122.1 GCA_029058705.1 Paramuribaculum sp.
GTTTTGATACATATGTGAACGATTCAACCCGCCGTGAATACGACTCAATTGTATCTTTTCTTAGACATGAAATTGAGCTAAAAGTGAGACCCGGATATGATGCTGCCTTGTTTCTATATTCATGGTTTGATGACGGGCATCTCGGAATGGATATGGGCAGTTATAAAGAAACAGGCAAATATATGTCGGATCGAAGGAAGTATCAGCCTTACGGGATGATCCATCCATATTTGCCTGAACCGACAGCAACGCAGGTCAACTCCAAAACATACCTGATACGGTTGCCTGAATTCGATGAGGAAATCGTTTCGTCTGAATGGCTCGGAAACGCCATTGAGGGATTCAATTCTTCCACATGCGAGAATCTTATAATCGATGTGCGCGGTAACGGAGGAGGTGATGAACGAATATGGCATCAGTTGTTACCATTGTTTCATGACCACCCCGGAACCACCAAAAGCGTGGAATTCAGGATGTCAGACAACAACATTGAGTTTTTAAGGCAGGCAGCGGATGAATATCCCGAGGCAAGAATGATTCTTGAAAAATACAACAAAACCAAGGAATCATATATTCTTTTGACAGACAAAGAGGATCTTGAGATAGAAGTTCCGAAATATACAGGGAAAAAGCCTCATAAGGTGGCATTCATCATAGATGCTAACAATGGATCGGCAACTGAAGAGTTGCTGATCCAGGCCAAGGCGATATCTGACAGGACAATTATTTATGGCAAAGAGAACACTGGCGGTTGTCTTGATTGCGCATCAGTAAGGGAATCGGCATTGCCCAATAGTGGATATCCGATTTTCATACCTACAGCAAGATCGTGCAGATTGCCAAATAACGGCATTGACAAAACAGGTATAGCTCCTGACGTGGTAATACCCATCGATTATCCCACTTCTCTCGCTGATAATATCGACGAGTGGACTCTTTGGATTGCAAACGAATTAGAAAAATAGCTCCTGCTGATTATTCCTGAATATGAAAAGGCCTCTCTCATATCTACTTTGTTTAATCGCTACACTTCCGGCGTTTGCAGAGTCTCCCCGAGCTTTCCTCAAGGCGGAATATGAATCCATGTCGAAATCCATCAACACAAAAACAGGAGACACCATCACCAACAATAGTGACTTTGTGTTAAGAATAGGACAAGGTCAGTCGTTCTATTTTGACCCCCAGACCAACCGCATAGACTCTCTTGAAAATGACCCGCAAGGTAAGATCATGCTTGAACAGGCCGACGCCGCTGCTATGCAGAAAGCAATAGCCAACATGAACGCGGGGTTAGGAGAGACATGGTTTGATATCCGCGAGAAGATGGGAATTAACCGTGGCAGCCGCTACAAAAACATGAAGAATTTTGAGTTACGTACCATTACAGTCTGGGACTCGCAGATGGGCGACCGCTATCGTTATCCGGTGGAGATGGACGATTTGCAATGGAATCTTCAGGACTCGACCAAGATCGTGCTGGATTATGAGTGTCAGCTTGCCGCTGCCGATTATCACGGGCGGAAATGGTATGCGTGGTTTGCTCCGGAAATCCCTGTACAGGACGGGCCGTGGCAGCTGTGCGGTCTCCCCGGACTTATAATGGAGGCTATCACTGCCGATGGCGAATATGGATTCGCTATTAAAGGGATTCAGCAATGCGACGAACCACTCGGTGATCCTTATGAAAAGCCTGATAAGATTTTCAAGTCCCCCCGCAAAGCCGTTCTACGCATGAAGGATTATGGACGCCGTAACCGTGCCGCTCAGGTGAGTGCAATGACCGGAGGGAAAGTCAATATACAACAGAGAGAATACAAAAATAATATAGACTTTATCGAAACAGATTACCACGAATGAACCGTCTGATTGCATATCTGCTTTTCCTGATTGTCGCGATTAGTACCGTGGCGCAAGTCAGCGTGTCGGGTACGGTCGTTGACAAGGAGAACAATGAGCCACTGATCGGGGCTTCCGTCATAGTCAAGGGAGCGGACGGCAAGATAAAGAAATATGCCACATCCAAAGCCGACGGCGGTTTCGCCATGTCGCTGCCGTCGGTGGCAGGTTGCCGGCTGGAGGTGTCGATGATGGGGTTCGCCAAGAAAACAGTTCCGCTCGACAGCGCCTCCTTCCCGCTGACCGTTCTGCTCGAACCGGGCAAGACCCTGCTGAAAGAAGTGACCGTCAAAGCTGACCGCATACGCGAGCAAGGCGACACGATCACCTACGGTGTCAGCAGTTTTGCCCAGCAACAGGACCGCTCCATAGGCGATGTGCTGAAACGTATGCCGGGAATAGACGTTGCCGACAATGGCAAAATCCAATATCAGGGCGAGGACATCAACAAGTTCTATATCGAGGGCTCCGACCTGCTCGGCGGCAAATACGGCATAGCCACCAACGGCATAAACCACGAAGACGTTGGCGCCGTCGAGGTGATGGAGAACCATCAGCCGATGCAGGTGCTGTCGGGAATATCATTCTCCGACAAGGCTGCGATAAACCTCAAACTGAAGAACAAGGCTAAGGCAACGTGGAGTTTCCACGGCGATGCCGGAGGAGGTTACTCATGGCAACCCGAAGGCGCGATATGGGATGGCGAGCTGTTCGCCATGGCTGTAATGCCCAATTTCCAGAATATAACGACATTCAAGACAAACAACATCGGCGAAGACCTCTCTGCACAGGCAACAGACTTCTTTGCCTCCCGACGGGGAACCGACCTGAGCCGATATGTCGGTGTGTCGCTCCCCGGTGTGCCTAATCTGAGCCGGAAACGCACGCTGTTCAACCGCTCGGCGCTTGTTTCAACCAATGCGCTTTGGAAACTCGGACGCGGTGAGTTCAAGACACAGATTGACTATTCTTTCAACCGTGTCACGGCAGAGGCCGCCAACATAACGACCTACTTTCTCAACGATGGCAACCGTGTCGTCACCGAGAACCGCAACGGCGTTGACCGCTCACACTCCCTGTCGGGCAAATTCATCTATGAGCTGAACCAAAAGACTGCGTTCATCAACAACACGCTGAAAACCAACATTGACTGGGATGATGTGCAACTCGGTGTCACCGGCTCATTGCCAAACGACCAG
>JAIDXA010000123.1 GCA_029058705.1 Paramuribaculum sp.
GATCTGGATTGATCACGAATATATGCCGAAGATATTTTTACCCACTCACACCAAAGCGCCTTTTTATCCCCTCTGGTCTTATCCGCAACACTCTGGGAAATGGCTTACGCTTGACAATGACAACAATCTGATAATATTCAAGTTGCCTGAAGCAAGCAACCGTAAGCTCGAGAAATACGCCATCAGCACTATCTATAAAATCAATCTTAATGAAAAGAGTCTGAAGTTTCTCGACATTAAATTCAAACGCGTCAAGAAATTCAAAAAACCAAAACCACGAAAACCCTGATCATTTAGCCCATATGAAAAACATAAAAACCGAACTAATGACTACACGTATTCTTCTACTTGGACTTATAACGCTGTTATGCGCCTGCAACCAGAGTTCTCAAACAGCTTCTGAAAACACTTCGGAAACAGCTTCAGAAAACAGAACGAATGAAACGATTATCAGTGAATTACATCTTTCAGGCTATGACCGTTGGTTCATCCGGGGTGAGTGGATAACACCAATAGCAATCATACAGAAAGATGGCCGCACTATCAAGTTCTCTGACTATAACTTTGCGTGTAAATGCGAATATGACCATACTGAGGATTATGACGGACATCGCTCCACTGTATTTTTTCAACTCTATTGCTATGAATTCAATGACACGGCCGTCAGCCTGCTGACAGTTCCGCATTTAGCACTGATAATAAACACAAACGACAACTTCAAATACTGTCACCTCAGCCAGGATGATAAATTTGAACTGAAAAAGAATGCTTCGTTACTTTACGAAGACATGGACTCACTGCTAAGATTTGCCGACAACCGGCAGCTACTGCCGGTTGCGCCATTATGCAAAACCGGCCTTGCCGACACTGCGATGGTCAGAGACAACTGGCAGATCAACTTCAGAAAAATAATAAACCCGTTCGACGTGACGCTCGTCTGCAACGACGGTTATGACTATTCATTCAAATACCCGTTCCCTTTCGAAATGAGCGACAGACGTGATCCGCAGACAATAAGCCGAAGGCTAAAAAAACTGCCGCCATTTCTACTTCCTAATATCGGCATGTTCACAGATGTCCTATACTACGGAGATACTAACATTGACAATGGCGAACACTTTTACGAATTCGACGAAATATAACACCACTGTTGCCCCGCCCGATT
>JAIDXA010000124.1 GCA_029058705.1 Paramuribaculum sp.
TCACGGGGACGCGGACCGAACACACGTCCACCGCCAACGAGAAGGGGCTAGTTGATATCGCCGATACGTGCGCCGCCGCCGCCTTTCTGCTTGTGGAGTTTACGTGTGGAGCCGGAGATTTCGCTACGTTCCTTTGATTTGTGAGTACCCTGGCGCTGGTTAGCCAGAAATTGCTTGACATCGAGATAAACGGCGTGCTCGTTGGCATCGATAGCAAACACATTGTCGTTCAACTGAGCCTTACGACCAGTGTTTTCTCCGTTAATGTTATAAATTGCGAGTTCCATTATTTCTCAACTATTACGATTGAACCTTTACATCCGGGGATTGATCCCTTAATCAACAAAAGATTGTGCTCGGGGATAACCTTGAGCACCTGAAGGTTTTGGACAGTAACGCGTTCGTTACCCATCTGACCGGCCATTCGCATGCCTTTGAAGACCTTCGCGGGATACGAACAAGCACCGATTGAACCGGGTTTGCGCTGACGGTTGTGCTGACCGTGTGTGGCCTGACCAACACCGCCGAAGCCGTGGCGTTTAACTACGCCCTGGAAGCCCTTACCTTTTGAGGTTCCCTGGATGTCAACGAAATCAGCTTCGTTAAAGAGGGAGTCGACAGTGAGAGTGTCGCCCAATTTAAGCTCGCCTTCAAAACCCTTGAACTCGGCCAAGTGGCGCTGTGGAGCTACTCCTGCTTTCTGGAAGTGACCTGCCATAGGCTTGGTTGTGTGTTTGTCCTTTTTCTGCTGGAAGCCGATCTGGACAGCATCATAACCGTCAGTTTCCGATGTTTTGATCTGAGTAACTACGCAGGGACCTACTTCGATAACAGTGCACGGCACATTTTTGCCGTCGGCACTGAAAACGGATGTCATTCCGATTTTCTTTCCTAATAATCCTGGCATTTCTCTAAGTTTTAAAAAATGATCTGTTTTGTTTGTTTGTTAAATCTAACGTCTCTGTCCGTATGATCAGACTTTGATCTCCACGTCAACTCCAGAGGGGAGTTCGAGCTTCATAAGCGCGTCAACTGTTTTTGCAGTCGAGTTGTAGATGTCGATAAGACGTTTGAAGCTTGAGAGCTGGAACTGTTCGCGCGACTTCTTGTTGACGAAGGTTGAGCGATTGACAGTGAAGATGCGTTTGTGTGTGGGCAGAGGAATCGGTCCGCTGATAACGGCGCCTGTGCTTTTTACAGTCTTCACAATCTTTTCGGCCGACTTGTCAACCAAGTCGTGATCGTAAGATTTAAGCTTGATTCTGATTTTTTGGCTCATATTGTGTTGAATGAAAGTTGTTTTTTATTTCAAAAGGTCAACCCGGCCCTGACATTCGGTCAGCACGTTGCGGGCGATCGATGCGCTCACTTCAGTGTAGTGGCTGAATGACATGGTTGAGGTTGCGCGACCAGAAGTGATTGTACGGAGAGCTGTCACATAACCGAACATTTCAGCCAGAGGAGCTTTGGCTTTGACAACGCGCGCTCCGGAACGGCTTGTCTCCATACCTTCTACCTGTCCGCGGCGCTTGTTAAGGTCAGAGATCACATCACCCATGCTTTCTTCGGGAGTCACAACTTCGATCTTCATGATAGGCTCGAGAAGAACGGGACCGGCTTTTTCCGAAGCTTTCTTGAACGCCTGGATTGCGCAAAGTTCGAATGAGAGCTGATCGGAGTCAACGGGGTGGAATGAACCGTCGATGACAGTTACTTTGAGACGCTCAACAGGGTAACCGGCAAGAACACCGTTCTTCATTGCGGTCTGGAAACCCTTCTGGATGGAAGGAATATATTCTTTAGGAATGTTACCACCCTTTACCTCGTCAACAAACTGGAGGCTTCCCTCGAAGTTCTCGTCAGCAGGCTCAACACGTACGATGATGTCTGCGAACTTACCACGACCACCGGTCTGTTTCTTGAACACCTCACGGAGTTCAACAGGAGCTGTGATAGCTTCTTTGTAGGTAACCTGAGGACGACCCTGGTTACATTCAACCTTGAACTCACGTTTAAGACGGTCGATGATAATGTCGAGGTGAAGCTCACCCATACCAGAGATGACCGTCTGACCTGTTTCCTCGTTGGTCTGCACACGGAATGTGGGGTCCTCCTCAGCAAGCTTCTGGAGACCAACGCCAAGTTTATCAAGGTCTTTCTGAGTTTTGGGCTCAACGGCGATACCGATAACGGGATCGGGGAAGTCCATAGCTTCGAGAACAATAGGAGCGTCTTCAGCGCAGAGAGTGTCACCTGTGCGGATATCCTTGAATCCGACGCCGGCACCGATATCACCGCAACCGATCATTTCCTTAGCGTTCTGCTTGTTTGAATGCATCTGGAAAAGACGTGAAACGCGTTCTTTCTTGCCTGAGCGTGCATTGAGGATATAGCTACCTGCAACAACATCGCCAGAGTAGACGCGGAAGAATGTCAGACGACCCACATAAGGGTCAGTAGCGATCTTGAACGCGAGAGCGCACATCGGAGCGTCGCTCGACGGCTCGCGGGTCTCGATCTGATCGGGATTTTCAGGATTGTGACCTTCGATCGCACCAGTGTCCACAGGGCTGGGGAGATACGCGCAGACATTGTTGAGAAGCGGCTGCACACCCTTGTTCTTGAACGAGCTACCGCAGGTCATCGGAACGATTCCCATTGCGAGAGTAGCCTTGCGGATAGCTGCGCGGATTTCATCTTCTGTGATAGTCGAGGGATCATCGAAGTATTTTTCCATGATGGCATCGTCGAACTCAGCGATTTTTTCGAGCATATTGTCGCGCCATTCTTCGGCCTCGGCACGAAGATTTTCCGGAATTTCTTCTTCAGTGTAGTCAGCACCCATCGACTCGTCGTGCCAGAAGATTGCCTTCATTGTTATAAGGTCAACCAGACCTTTGAATGTTTCTTCTGCACCGATAGGGATCTGAATAGGACAGGGATTTGCGCCGAGCACATCCTTCACCTGACGTACCACTTCAAAGAAGTTGGCACCCGAACGGTCCATTTTGTTGACGTAACCGACACGGGGAACATTATATTTGTCGGCCTGACGCCAGACTGTTTCAGACTGGGGTTCAACACCTCCGACAGCACAGAATGTCGCAACAGCGCCGTCGAGAACACGGAGCGAACGTTCAACCTCAACTGTGAAGTCAACGTGTCCCGGGGTGTCAATAAGGTTGATTTTATATTTGTTGCCGTCGTAGTTCCAGAACGCGGTCGTGGCGGCTGATGTAATGGTGATACCACGTTCCTGCTCCTGTTCCATCCAGTCCATGGTGGCGGCGCCGTCGTGTACTTCACCGATTTTGTGAGTTAAGCCCGTATAGAAAAGGATACGCTCCGATGTGGTTGTCTTACCGGCATCGATATGAGCCATAATACCGATATTACGGGTATATTTGAGTTGTTCGTCGGCTTTTGACATTTTAAGTAGTTGTTCTTTTTGTCAATGAGAATTTGAATCTTAATCTCTAGTATAAAGTAGGCGTATGACCTGTAATTAGAAGCGGAAGTGAGCGAATGCGCGGTTGGCTTCGGCCATCTTGTGCATATCTTCCTTACGCTTGTAAGCTCCACCCTGATCGTTGTAGGCATCAACGATTTCAGCAGCGAGCTTATCGGCCATCGTCTTGCCGCCGCGTTTGCGAGCGTAAAGAATGAGGTTTTTCATCGAGATCGATTCCTTGCGGTCGGGACGGATTTCAGTCGGCACCTGGAAGGTAGCGCCACCGACACGACGCGATTTAACCTCCACCTGGGGAGTTACATTCTCAAGGGCTTTTTTCCAGATTTCGAGCGCTGTCTTTTCTTCATTGGGAAGTTTAGCCTTCACGATTTCAAGGGCGCTGTAGAAAATGGTGTAAGAGGTGTTTTTCTTTCCATCATACATGAGGTGGTTAACGAATTTCGATACTCTTACATCGTTGAAAACGGGATCAGGTAAAACGATCCGTTTTTTAGGTTTTGCCTTTCTCATTTTGTGTTTTGAGCGATTTTTATCGTTTTTTGTTTGCTTGGTTGCTGCTTCTTTTCATCTTCAACGCGGGTTCTCTTACCGGCGTTTACTCAACCGTTTGTCGAATTAGCCTTCCAATAAATCAAAAAGCGAAGATTTGTTTACTTCAGTTACTTTTTTCTTTATCCGGCCGCTTTTGCTTCAACTCCGGGCGACCTCCGGAGCGTAAGGTTTACTGCCTCAGTAGAGAAATTTACTTCTTGGCAGCTTTCGGACGTTTCGCACCGTATTTCGAACGACGCTGAGTGCGATCTTTCACACCGCTTGTGTCGAGCGTACCGCGAACAATGTGATAGCGCACACCGGGAAGGTCCTTCACACGACCGCCACGGACGAGCACGATAGAGTGTTCCTGAAGATTGTGACCTTCACCGGGAATATAAGAGTTGACTTCCTTACCGTTGGTGAGGCGCACACGGGCCACTTTACGCATTGCCGAGTTAGGTTTCTTGGGGGTAGTGGTGTAAACGCGCACACACACGCCGCGACGCTGCGGACATGAATCCAATGCAGGCGACTTACTCTTATCCTCAAGAGCTACACGTCCTTTTCTTACTAATTGCTGAATCGTAGGCATCTTAGTTCTTTTTGTTTACTTAATTCGATTAATTTATTTTCGTTCTGATGTTATCATTCTTTAAAATAACACACTTTTCGCACGCATCAAAGACTCACCATCGCCTTGTCGCTCAACGACTTAGCAATAAGCCAACTCCTTTTCACGCTTAAAAAGCGTTGCAAAATTACAAATTAATTCGCTATTTCCCAAACATTTCCGCACTTTTTTCAGCTCTTTCTGCTGACCCTGCCGACTGAAACAACCCCATCAGGCAAAGCTGCCGAAAAGGCTCTGACAGGTCAGCACCATATGTCGGAATACAAATCCGCCCAACTATCGAATTCCGGATCGGCATAGCACACAAAGGCTAACATCAGCGCAACAAAAACCGCAGCTTCCTGCAGCATCTGAGCCCAGTCCATATTTCAGCATAAACGAATGAACAACTGTGACATACAGACACAACAGTCATATATAACAATCACCCCATAGGCGCAAAGACTGATCTTCACGAAGATCAGCGAGAGCTTATTCCGGCTTCGTTTAGCAAAACATTCCTCTAAGCAGAATTAATTGCAGCCACGAAAGTATAGAGCAACGTTACAAACAGCAAACCGACAGCATAAGATTCGTCTCATCATCGAGAAACTTCATGTCGCCTGTTTTAGAGTATGTTTACTTTTACCACGAATTAAGAAATAAATTCACTTTTTGAAATTCTTCAGGTCATCAGAAAGAGTCTTTTTGGCGCTTTCTGCCAATCGTAATTCAGGAATAACGTTATAACTTCCTCCTGCGCTCCGACATCAACAAGAGCCGCATCAATATCAACATTTGACAAGCCTCGCGCATTCAACAACCGACGAGGACATCCAAGAACCGGCAAATGCAAATCCCGAGGTGTTTACATCAGGAATTCATGGAACCAAGAGCTGCTGAGCGCGGAGATCGAGAGGAGTCAAAACGGGTCAATTTCCGACAACGGCAGTCCGACAAGATCTTTTGGCGACAGCAACAGCTCGTCGTGCGGAAGACGCCAGTCGATGCCGAGAGCCGGATCGTCGAAGCGCAACGTGGCTTCCGATGCAGGAGCATAGCGATTGTCGACCTTATACTGGAACTGCGCCACATCGCTCAACACGACAAAACCATGAGCCATGCCCCGGGGCATGAAGAGCTGAAGGGCATTGTCGGCCGTCAGCTCTACAGCCACATGCCGGCCGAATGTCGGCGAACCGCCACGCAAATCGACAACCACATCGAGCACCGCGCCGCGAGAAACTCTTACAAGTTTCGCCTGCGAATCATCGCCCTTCTGGAAATGCAGCCCGCGCAACACTCCGCGCGACGAAAACGATTCATTATCCTGAACAAACTCGACCGGTCCGACATGAGCCTGAAACTCATCGAGTCTGAACGATTCCATGAAATATCCTCGCGCGTCGCCGAATCGCTTCGGTTCTATAAGCCATACGCTTGGAATTGAAAGTTCCGTATAGTTCATTTCATTTGTGTTATTACCATGCAAATTTAGCGTTTTTACACGGCAAATCCAATTCCTCACGCGGACAAACCAATGCCCCGATCAGTCCAACGCACACAAGCATCCCGTTAAGTTAATGAAGGCTAACTCAAAGCAGTCCGAGATCAAATTCAACACATACAGACAAGTAAGTTTATCAACCACAATGAAAAAACAAGCTTGCCCGATGTTTCACCATTCGACATTCGGCGGCAATCCAATAATCCATAATGGCAGTACGCTAAAGATTCATGGTGCGGTGGCCGTAGCGGTTGACTTATGTCAGCACACGACAAACACCACTGAGGCAACACGGCCAGCACTATGCATATAACTAAGTTTTTCATATGGTCACTACAAGTTTTTCATAAAAACGCCACTGAGGACCATGCAAATTTAATAATTTTGCAAGATCTTGGCAAACTAAAGCAATTCAATATGCGACACATTATATTAACAGATAAACCAGAGGTGGCGGCATCGCTTCTGCCGCTGACATTCACACGACCGATCAGCGAGCTTCTGCTCGGAATCATGACCCTGCGCCAGAAATGGGAAATGCTTCTCGAGGGGGACTACAGTTATTCGACAGCCGACTATCTGCGGGAGGTGTATCCGAACGCAAAGGCGGGCCCGGATTCACTGATAATCGCCTCCCACATTCTGCCGACGCCGGAGCTGGCGGACGCTGTCGCCCTTCTCCTTCCGGGAGAGGCTCTGACGGCCGGAGATGGCGGCGAGGTGATCGCCTCGTGCGGAGAGAATCCCGGACGTCTGCTCCCCTACCCCGGCAAGCTGACCGAGATCACGCGCGCCTATCATCTGTTTCAATACAATGCAACGGCAATCGCCAACGACTTCGAACGCCTCGTGGAGCGGATGGAGTGGCGTCCGGTAAGCAAGACATGCACGGTTATCGGGACCTCGGCCAGAATCCTGATGGCCGAAGGCGCCAAAGCCGAAGGCGTCACCTTCAACACCGAAGGAGGCCCCATCTACATCGGCCGGGACGCCGAAGTGATGGAGGGGTCGTGCCTACGCGGCCCGATTGCCATTCTCGACCGTTCGACGGTCAACATGCTAACACGCATTTATGGCGCGACGACAATAGGACGCCACTGCAAGGTCGGGGGCGAGATCAGCAACGTTGTGATCCACGACTATTCAAACAAGGCTCACGACGGATTTCTCGGAAATGCCGTAATCGGATCCTGGTGCAACCTCGGAGCGGGCTGCGTCGCATCGAACCTGAAGAACGACTACACGGAAATCAAGCTGTGGGATTATGCAAGCGGACGGTTTCAGCGGACCGGCCTTCAGTTCTGCGGTCTGATCATGGGCGACCATTCCAAAGCGGGAATCAACACGATGTTCAACACGGCCACGACGGTCGGGGTCGGGGTCAATATCCATGGAACAGGGTTTCCGCGCAACTTCGTCGGGTCGTTTTCCGAGGGGGGCGCCACCATGGGATTCAGCGAGGTCAGCCTCGCAAAATTCCTCGGGACAGCGCGCCGGGTGATGGCGCGCCGCGATGTGGAACTGACTCCGGAAATGGAATCGCTTTTCACAACGCTCCATTCGATGACCGACGTCTACCGGTAGGAATGGGACGCGATCGCCCGGAAATCAAAATGAAAAAAGAGAAATAATTCTACATTTTTATGTAATTTTGCAACCATAATCAAAACATACAGACAATGAACATAGCTATTGTAGGCGCCAGCGGCGCCGTGGGGCAGGAGTTTCTCCGCGTACTTGACGAACAGAACTTTCCCATCGACAACCTCAAACTTTTCGGTTCGAGCCGCAGCGCCGGCCGCACCTACAGCTTCCGTGGCAAAGACTACACAGTGACCGAACTGACCGACGATCCGGAACTTTTCCGCGACATCGACATCGCGTTCACTTCGGCCGGAGCCGGAACCTCGAAGAAATATGCATCGGTCATCACAGCCCACGGCGCCCTGATGATCGACAACTCGAGCGCGTTCAGAATGGACGAGGATGTGCCGCTGGTCGTTCCTGAAGTCAATGGCGAAGACGCGTTCAACACCCCGCGCAACATCATTGCCAACCCGAACTGCACGACCATACAGATGGTCGTGGCGCTCAAGCCGATCAACGACCTCAGCCGCATCAGCCGCGTACACGTTGCCACCTATCAGGCAGCCAGCGGAGCGGGAGCGGCCGCGATGGATGAACTGATCGCCCAGTATGGCCAGCTTCAGCGCGGCGAAGAGCCCACAGTCGAGAAATTCGCCTATCAGCTCGCCTACAATGTCATCCCGCAGGTCGATGTGTTTACCGACAACGGCTACACCAAAGAGGAGATGAAGATGTTCAACGAGACACGCAAAATCATGCACGCGCCTGATCTGAGCGTAAGCGCAATGTGTGTGCGCGTTCCGGTTATGCGCGCCCACAGCGAGGCTGTATGGGTCGAGACTGAAGAGGCGCTCGACCTTTCAACGGTGCGCAAAGCGTTTGCCGAGGCCGAAGGCCTCGTCGTTGTCGACAATCCGGAATCGAAATCCTATCCGATGCCACTGGAGGCTGCCGGCTGCGACCCGGTTTTCGTCGGACGCCTGCGCAAAGATCTGGCCAACGAACGCGGACTGACATTCTGGATCGTCGGCGACCAGATCAAAAAAGGAGCGGCACTCAACGCCGTCCAGATTGCACAGTATATCCTCGCACATAAAAAATAAAGGTTCCACACAGACGAGATTTTCCACAGCGCCATCGCCAGCATGAGACTACTGTCCGTCGCCATTCCGGCCATACACCCGTTGGTATCATCGCCAGTCTTGATCTTCCTGATCGTGCTGGCCATAATACTTCTGGTGCCCATGCTTCTGAACCGACTGAAGATTCCCCACGTCATCGGCATGATCGTCGCGGGGATCATCGTCGGGCCTTATGGCTTCAATATCCTGGCGCGCGACATGAGTTTCGAAGTGTTCGGCTCGGTCGGGATTCTCTATCTCATGTTTCTGGCAGGTGTGGAGATCGACATGTATCATCTCAAACGGAATTTCAGGCGTGGACTCATGTTCGGAGTCTTCACATTTGTCATTCCGCTTGTTGTCGGGGCGGCATCGGGTGCGACGTTTCTGCATTTCGACCTTCTGACATCGGTTCTTCTGGCGTCGATGTTCGCGGCCCACACGCTTCTGGCCTACCCGATCGTGTCGCGATTCGGGCTTACCACAAACCGGGCGGTTGTCATAGCGGTAGCCGGAACGATTTTCACCGTCTTAGGCTCGCTGCTTGTGCTTGCCGGAACGATCAGCGTGGCGAGCGACGGCCAGTTGAGCATACTCGCCATCCTGCGGCTGATCGGCGGTCTGGTTGTCTATTGCCTGACTGTTGTCTATGTCTACCCGCGCGTAACACGATGGTATTTCAAGCGCTACAAGGATGCGATTCCGCAGTTCGTCTACATTCTGGCAATGGTTTTCCTCGCGGCTGAAACAGCGGCCTGGGTAGGACTGGAAGGAGTTTTCGGCGCGTTTTTCGCGGGGATCGTACTCAACAGATTCATCCCGGCCCGATCGTCGCTGATGGGGCGCATCGAATTTGTAGGGAACGCCCTGTTCATCCCCTACTTCCTGATCGGGGTCGGAATGATGATCAACATCGGCGCACTTTTCTCAGGATGGGACTCGCTCTATGTCGCCGCAGTCATGAGCATCACGGCTATGACAGGAAAATGGCTCGCGGCATTCCTCACACAAAAAATGTTCAGGATGCAGTCTGTAGAGCGATCGATCATGTATGAGCTGTCGAACGCCCACACGGCCGTTGCCCTCGCCGTTGTCACGATCGGTTTCAAGATCGGGATTTTCAACGCCACGGTTCTCGACGGAACGATTGTCATGATCCTGGTGACTTGCACCGTTTCGTCAATCGGAACAGCGCGCGCAGCCCAGAAGCTGAAGCTGCTTACCCTGTCCGACGCCCCGGCTGTCGACGAACAGGAAGCCCGCCGGCAAAAAATGGTTGTCAACACACTTATTCCTGTCGTCAATCCTATAAGCGCTCCAGAACTGGTCAGCCTTTCGATGATGATGCACGATTTCAAACCGGGAGGCCACAACCATTTCTTCGCGCTGCATGTCAGGAACGACAACTCGGCGTCGTCGCGTGCCGTCGGACAGGCTTCACTCGACACCGCAGAACAGACGGCCGCAAGTCTCGATGTCCCGATCCAGACAATCGAACGCTATGATCTCAACTTTGTCACCGGCGTACTCAACACGATGGAAGAACGCGACATCAACGAAGTTGTCATCGGCCTGCACCGCCGCACGGCAGTGATCGATTCGTTTTTCGGCGAAAAACTCACCCAGCTGCTGAAATCGACAAACCGCATGATTGTCATTTCGCGCTGCTATATCCCGATCAACACCATGCGGCGCCTTGTAATCGCGGTCCCGGACAAAGCGGAATACGAGACCGGATTTGTCCGCTGGGTCAAATGCGTCGGCAATCTCGGGCGTCAGTTAGGATGTCGCACTGTCTTTTTCACGACCGAGACCACCCGCCAGTCGATCGAGTCGGTTCTCAATTACGGAGGCTATGGCTTCCGGCGCGAATACCGTCTGATGGAGGAATGGGACGACATTGTGCTACTTGCCAACAAGATTATCGACGACGATCTTTTCATGGTCATCACAGCGCGCCAGACATCTGTTTCCTACGATTCGTCGATGGCATCGCTTCCTGAATTCCTGCGTCGGTATTTTTCTCTGAACAATCTGATAGTCATCTACCCCGAGCAGTTTGGCGCAGAAGCTGTAGTTCCGACAACCGGCGATGCGATAAACGCCAATGTCGAGAGTGTTCCATCGGTAATATGGCCTCGACTCATGAAACAGATCAACCGTCTGCACGAGCTCAAGCGTCGCATTCTGAAAGGCAAACGCGCGCCACGAAAAATAGATCTCTGATACCAATAACTGAAAAGCTGCATCAAAAACAGATTCTGATGCAGCTTTTCCGATTCCAAAGAAACTTTTTTTCACATTCCTGAATAAGAAAGGACAGTCGGACTCTTCACTTCCACCCCGAATTCACGCGCCCGCTGGAGAATTGCCCGCGCGAGCTGCGGCCTGAGATTTTCAGGGCAATAACGGAAATAGGCTTCGGCGGCTCGCACGTGGGCGGCATCCGGCATTGGATATTCCCTCCGTTCAGGAAGTCCGTAAACCGAATCAGGAAGCTCCTTTTTTTCTTCGTATGAAAGACGGTCGTTCATGTGATCATGCCTGTATTAGAAACTGATTCGTCCACCGACCTGAAGCAGACCCTGAGCGCCGAATCCGAGTTCGCCGAAAAGCGTGAATGAACGGCTGAGGGGCACGTCGGCCCCGATAGGCGAAATCTGATAGGCGAAATAGCCTTTGTTGATATTGTCGCCATGTTCAGGCGAGATGTGTGTTATGTCCGCGCCGAGTCCGAGATGGGCATAAAGGGTCACCATGCTGTTGCGATAGTAGTCGTAACGACCGTTGAGCATTATGACATGATAGTAGATGTCAGTGTCGGAATGCTTGAACGAACTGCTCGAAAACGTATAGGATGGGCCGATCCAGAAATTAGGAAGCACCTTGAAGTTCACTCCGACATTCAATGCCCCCCAGGCCGTGTTGACCTTTCCGAGATAATCGTGATAGTCGCACGCGTCCATAGCGGTGTAACCGCCGTAGCCGAACGTAAAATTGGCCTTCTGCGCGGCAGCGCCGGCAGTGATGCCCAGAAAGGCAATCAGACAAAGAATAATTTTTTTCATAGTTTGACGGATTTGTGGGAAGAAATTATTTATTTGGGTTAGTTATCATATAACATCGGCAGCCTTTCAATTGTTGAACAAAAACATTAACTTTGCAAAACAACGCTTTATCACTCATGAGTGAACTTATGGGAAACAAAATCCAGAAAACCAACGCCGCGCGACTTCTTGACCGCGCAAAAATAAGCTATCGTCTCGTTCCTTATGAAGTTGACGAGACAAACCTGGCCGCCGACCACGTAGCGGAATCGCTCGGCGAGGATATCCGCCAGGTATTCAAGACAATCGTACTCCACGGTGAACGAACCGGCCATTTTGTCTGTGTTCTGCCGGGCGACTGCGAGATCGACCTGAAGAAAGCCGCAAAAGTCGCAGGCGACAAAAAAGCAGAGCTGATTGCCATGAAAGAACTGCTTCCCCTGACAGGATACATACGCGGAGGATGCTCGCCCATCGGCATGAAAAAGCCGTTCCCGACATTCTTCCACGCGACCGCCACGGATTTTCCGGTCATCTATGTCAGTGCCGGAGTGCGCGGCCTTCAGCTTGAGATCAACCCTCAGGACCTGATAGACTACGTCGGAGCAGAAATCGCCGACATTACCACGGCCACTGACAATCAAGAGGAGACCGGATCATGAACAGTTTCGGTGAAATCTTCCGGCTGACCACCTTCGGAGAGTCGCACGGACCGGCTATCGGCGGTGTAATCGATGGAATGCCCGCAGGTCTGGAAGTCGACATAGAGTCCGTCCAGAAGGAACTCGACAGGCGGCGTCCCGGACAGTCGGCCATTGTCACAGGGCGGCAGGAGTCTGACCACGTCACTTTTCTCTCCGGAATCTTCGAGGGGAAAACGACCGGCACACCGATAGGCTTTACGATAGCCAACACCGGCCACCGGTCAAAAGACTATGAGAATCTGAGACACATATGGCGTCCTTCACACGCCGACATGACCTACACGATGAAATATGGCATCCGGGATCATCGCGGAGGCGGCCGTGCCTCGGCCCGCGAGACGGCAGCCCGCGTTGTCGGCGGCGCGCTTGCGCGGCAGGTTCTGTCGAGACACGGCATCACCGTCGCCGCCTATACGTCGAGTGTCGGTCCGGTCACCACTCCCCTCCCCTACTCGTCCATGTCGCTCGCATCGGCCTATGAAAACGATGCGAGATGCCCCGACAAAGGAGTGGCCGAAGAAATGATCAGACTTATAAAGGAAGTAAAGAAAAACGGCGACACCATTGGAGGGACCGTCACATGCGTGGTCAGCGGAGTGCCGGCCGGACTGGGCGAACCGCTCTTCGACAAACTACAGAGCCGGCTCGCCGCAGCGATGCTCTCGATACCGGCGGCCAAAGGATTCGACTACGGAATGGGATTCGACGGCTGCGGATCGCTCGGAAGCGAGATGGCCGACACATTCATTCCTGACGGCAACGGAGGCGTCACGACCGCCACAAACCACTCCGGAGGCATCCAGGGAGGGATATCCAACGGATCGGACATCTATTTCAGAGTCGCGTTCAAGCCAGTGGCCACGCTTCTCCGTCGGGTTGACACGACCGACGACTCCGGACAGCCGACACAGCTTCAAGCGCGCGGCCGCCACGATCCATGCGTCCTTCCCCGCGCAGTCCCGATTGTCGAAGCCATGACCGCAATGGTAATTCTCGACGCACTTCTAAAAAACCGAACAACCAGACTCTGACATAATGAACCGACTCGGATCACACGATGATTTCGCCACATTCCTCTCACGGTTTCTCGAGGGGAAACATCAGAAGATTTCTGTCAACGCTGGACTATCGTGTCCAAACCGCGACGGCAAAAAGGGAACCGGTGGCTGTACATATTGCAACAACCAGTCTTTTTCACCGGCATTCGCAGGAGCGTTCCGCCCTGTTGCCGAACAACTGGAAAGCGGGAAACGTTTTTTTTCCGGAAAATATCCCACAATGCGTTATCTCGCCTATTTCCAAAGCTATACAGCCACAAACTCTTCCACACCCCACCTGATGGACCTTTTCAGGCAGGCTCTTGACGTAGAAAACGTTGACGGACTCATCATCGGGACACGCCCCGACTGTATGTCCGGAGATCTGCTCGCAAACCTGAAGAGACTCGCCGAAAAACATTTTGTCATGGTCGAATATGGCGCCGAGACATCCAACGATTCGACGCTTGCAACCGTCAACCGCTGCCATACATGGAGCGACACGGTCAATGCAGTAAACCGCACAAAAGAAGCCGGCATTCCTGTCGGGCTTCATCTTATAATGGGACTCCCCGGCGAAGGTGAAAAAGAGATCATGGAAACAATCGATGCCGTGAACGCACTTCCTGTCGACATAGTCAAATGCCACCAGCTCCAGCTGATCCGCGGAACGCGTCTTGCCGCACAGGTAGATTCGGGCGAAATAAACGTCAGGACATTCGAGGTCGACGAATATCTTTCGCTATGCTGCCGCATCATCGACCGGTTGCGGACGGATATCGCCATAGAGCGGTTCGTTTCGCAGTCGCCAGACGAACTGCTCATAGCTCCGCGCTGGGGACTGAAAAACTATCAGTTCACAGACCGGCTTAGAAAACTCTACAATTCGGGCGTCTACCGCAAGGAGTTCTGATCACTGCCCGTCGGAAAGTTTTTCTTATCTTTGCAACCGCAACCTCCACCAGACAGACCAATGACTGAAACAGATTCAAAAAAACGTCCATCAACCTCAACAACAAGAAAACAACCGTGGACTAAAAAACTGCTGCGCTACGGCGTGCCGCTGATTGTCTCGATCGGACTCTGCTGGATTCTGTTCGCCCGGATGGATTTCACTACGATGATCTCGACTATCCGCGACAACTGCCGCTGGCAGTGGATATGGCTTACATTGTGCATAAGCATCGTGTCGCACGTTGTCAGAGCCATGAGATGGCGCATACAGCTCCAGGCCATCGGAATAAGGGTCGGCCTCTATCCGGTTGTCCTCAGCATTTTCGGAACATATGCCGTCAATCTTGTGTTTCCCCGTCTGGGAGAACTCTGGCGCACGAGCTACATAGCCCAGCGCCAGTCGGCTCCGTTCGACAAGGTTTTCGGATCAATGGTAGCCGATCGTCTTGCCGACACCATTACCGTAGGGCTGCTCGCTCTGGTGACCTTCATCCTTGCCGGACCGCAGCTTACCGATTACCTGTCGCAAAACCGCGAAACGTATGAAATAGTGTATGCATTAGCCACTTCGCCATGGACATGGGCGGCCGCCGGTCTCGGGCTGATCCTTCTGTGGGCGCTTTTCAACAGATGGAAAAACACGCGTCCAGTCAAAGCCGTTGTCGGTTTCTGCCGCGGACTATGGTCAGGATTCGCTGTGGTGGCAACAATGCCGGGGCGATTCCGCTGGACACTGCTGACACTATTGTTGTGGGGATGTTATTTCACACAGCTTTACTCCGCTTTCTTCGCTTTTCCAGAAACCGCCGAGATGGTGAGAGTCCATGGCATTATCGCCGCGCTTCTATGTTTTGTTTTCTCCAGTCTGTCGATGGGTGTCCCGTCGAACGGCGGAATAGGCCCATGGCAATGGGCAATCATTTTCGGAATAAGCCTGTTTTCGGCCGACATCGGGGGGCTGACTCCTGAACTGGCCGCCACATTTGCCAATCTCGTTATGGGCACACAGACCCTGCTGCTTATTATTCTCGGACTTTTCACATTCATTTCAATAGCTATCGGACGGAAACGCTTCGCCACGAATGGCAATAAGTCCTAAAAATCTTTTTCAATTATGCTTGACGACGACAGACCCGATTATTTTCTTTCCGACGAACAGCCGGATCAGAATGAATCCAGCCGGAACACCATCGATTTCCAACCCGGATCTACGGCAGATTCCGCTTCCGGCAGAGACGAAGAACCACGCCACAGCCATCAGTTGAGGAAAGCATTGGTGTGGACCGGAATCATCGGTGTTGCAGTTCTCGCAACGGCTTTCTATCTGCGCTACTGCTCGGCATATGCCGTAGACGCTGTCATGCGTGTCTACGTTGTCAACGTAGAAAAGCGCGGCCTTGTATTCAAGACCTACGAGGCTCAGGTTGTCGCCATAGACGCGCTTGCCGACACCAACAAAGTCTACTCACATCCCGAACAATTCACTGTTGACGGAGAAGAACTGGCCCACAGGCTTCAGTCTTTTCAAGGCCGGCGGATACCGGTGACCCTTCACTATGAGAAATTTTATGCGACTCTTCCATGGCGCGGAGCGTCGAAATGGGTCGTCACCTCAATATCAACCAATCAATAAACACAGTCATGAAATATCAGTATCAGACTCAAGGCACCTGCTCGAAACTCATCGACATTGAAATTGATCCCGCCACCGGACTCATAGCTGATGTGCGGTTTACAGGCGGATGCAACGGTAATCTCCAAGGCATAGGACTTCTTGTGAAAGGGATGAAACCAAGCGAAGTAATTGATCGGCTCAAAGGAGTCCGCTGCGGAAATCGGCCGACATCATGTCCTGATCAGCTTGCATGCGCACTCGCCTCGATCAAGGAATAACAAGGATACTCAAAAAATATTTAAAAAAAATCGGGCCGGAATGTTGCATTTCGGCCTTTGCTTTCGTATATAATCACAGAACGCCACAGCGACAACAGGTAAAAACCGGCATATCGGCACAATGGAAAGAACTATGACTGACAATTCGATAACTGCGCTCTTCGAACGCCTCAGGCCAAGACTGATGGCGGCCGGACGACGCCTTCTCGGCAACCGTGAGGATGCGTCTGACGCGATGCAGGAAACGTTTGTCAAGTTATGGAAGTCGAAAAGCGATGCCAACGAGGGTACTGTCATGACAGCGATGAGAAACACCTGCATCGACGCCCTGCGACAACGACGACCCGTCGATCCGATACAGGAAACAGCCTTCGAGCCGGCAACCGACTCTGCCCCTGATTCGCCCGGCGAGCTTTACGACGAGATCCACCGGATCATGAAACTCTCTCTCTCGGAACGAGACCTGGAAATAATGATCATGCGCGACCGCGATGGATTCGAACTGGATGCCATTGCCGAACGCACCGGACTGACAGAAGCCAACATCCGCGTAATCTTGAGCCGAAGCAGACGCACTGTACGCCAGGCCTACCTTCAACGAAAATCCTCAACCTCCAGATAAACCCCAACCAGCATGACTACAGATAACTCAACCCAGACCAGACTGAAACAGCTCAGCGGACTCTACTTCGAAGGACTGACCACTCTCGAAGAAGAAGCCGAGCTCCGCCAGCTTGTGGCAGATCAGGATCTCTCCGGAACGGAAGCCGACGCAGTCCGTGCCGTGATGAGTTTTGCCGCCTGTTCGGAAATGCGTCGTCCCCGGGCGGCAGCAAAAAAGAGCCATGTAATTCTTCGGCTGACAACCCGTGTGGCTGTCGCTGCATCAGTAGCGGTCGTCGCACTGTTCTGGCAGCCCCAGCGGTCTGACCGACCGTCATTTGATGACTGCTATGCCTATGTCGACGGCCACCTGGTCGACAATCCCGACAAAGTCATGGCATTGGTATCGGCCGAACTGGAAGCGCTTGGGGAAGCTTCCGAAACAATCGAAGAAGACATCGAGAATGATCTTAGCCTATTCTCATCCGCAATGCAAACACAACCAACCCAAGAAACTGAATCATTATGAAACGAAAGATCCTGTTGCTGATATGCGTCCTGACAGCGCTTTCTCCTCTGACAGCGAGAGGTCAGACCGGGCTGAATATCAACCGGCTCTTCACCGATTCCTTCAGAGGACAGAAAGGCGTGACCGAAACTGTACTCAACAGGGAGAGACTGAAGTCTAAATATCAGCTGTCGCTCTATCACTCACTGACAATCACCGGACATCCGGAACTCGCTGCTGAAATAGAACCGCTCCTGGCCGCCGACGGAGCCAAAGCAAAAAACAAAGAGGTCAGATATAAATCGGGGCGACTCTACTACGGACTCTACCGGCTAAACAACACTGCTGCCGGGAAATCCCGCTACATTCTCTACCTCAACGGCCATCTCAACGGCGACAATAAAATCATCCTTCTCTATCTCGAAGGCAACGTCACCCTCGAAGAAGTAAAAAAAATGTTGAATAAATAGCATCCTTCCAACTCATGAAATCACTCATTATCAACATCCGGCGTTTCACATTATTTATCATCACGCTATTCGGCCTCGCAATCTGCACATACGCCGCCGAACCGGCCGACACTGTGGCTCTGATCGAAAAACCGGACCGCATCACAATAACCGACGACGGCACTACAACGACCGTATTTGTCAAAGGAAAAGAGAACCATCCCGACTATAATTTCTTATATTCAATAGCGGCCGACACCACATCCGACAACAACATATCCATATCGCTGCCGTTCGTCGGCGAAAAACTTTCCAGACCGGCATCGCGTTCAGTGACATTCTTTTCCGACATATACCTCGGCTACATCATCCCCTATGACTCGCCGAAACAACTGCGCCCTTCATGGGAAGGCGGTGTGTCGAACATAATCGGCATGCGCTATAATTTCGGTTCCGGAACCGCGCTCGGATTCGGAGTCGGACTCAGGGGATACGACCTGAATATGCGCCGCGGTTTTGAAGGAACGGTCATAAACGACCAACTCTCGATCATGCCGGCTCCGGCGGGAGCAGTAGACGCCCGCACCCATCTATCGATGACCTCCCTCCAGATCCCGCTCTACTTTCGTCAAAAAATCCACCGATCACTTGCTTTCAAGCTTTCGGCGATTCTCAACTATAACTTCATTGTACGCGGCGAATCGAAATACATGCTCGACGGCATTGAATACACCCGAAAACTCAAGGGACTCCACCAACGGCTGATAACCCCTGACTTCGTATTCAC
>JAIDXA010000125.1 GCA_029058705.1 Paramuribaculum sp.
GTATTGGCGCTGGAATCGCAGCAATCGGTGCCGGTCTCGGTATTGGAAAGATCGGTGCGGCAGCGATGGAAGCAATTGCCCGTCAGCCGGAATCGGCAGGCGATATCCGTAGTAACATGATTGTCGTGGGCGCCCTCGTTGAAGGTGTGGCTCTGTTCGCAGTTGTAGTTTGCGTACTCGCAATGTTCCTCTAATAATTTACGACTTTTTTTATGGAACTGTTTACGCCTGACTTTGGCTTGGTATTCTGGATGTTTGTGGCTTTTGCCATTCTCCTGTTTGTGCTTATCAAATGGGGTTGGCCGGTCATAATCAAAGGAGTCGAGAGCCGGGCCGACTTTATCGACAAAGGTGTCGAGTATGCGCGGGAAGCTAAGGAGCAACTCCTGCATGCCAAAGAGGAGTCGGACAAATATATTGCAGAGGCACGTAAGCAGCAGGCCGAAATGTTGCGCGAGGCTGACCGCATGAAGTCGCGAATTATTGAAGAAGCCCGCGTTGCAGCGCAGGATGAAGCAAAAAAAGTGATGGATGCGGCTAAGCTTGCAATTGCGCAGGAAAGAAAGGAAGCCGAGCTGCAATTTCGCAATGAGGTCAGCTCTTTTGCCCTTGACATTGCCTCGAAGGTGGTGCGTAATGAGTTGGCCGATGCCGATGCGCAATCGAAACTCGTCGATACACTTCTCGACGAAATGGAAAAACAGAACTAACTCCAACTGACGCTATGAACGAAGGATTAATTCCACGGCGTTATGCCAAGGCTCTTTATCTTGTCGCCCGCGAGCGCGGTGTAGCAACGGATATATATGAGAAAATGAAAACCCTTGAGCGGAATTTCATGGAATTCCCGCAACTTGGAGATTCTCTGAACAATCCTTATATATCGTTGGCCGACAAGGCTCTCCTGATTGGGTCGGCCGTCGCGTCGCCTGATGGAAAAAACGACTCTACGCTTTCGGATTTCATTAAACTTCTGGAAAAAAACAGAAGAATCGGGATGATGCGTGGCATCGGCGCTGCATATGTTGACATCTATCGTGAACTGCATGACATATACAGTGTCAGAGTCGAGTCCGCTGCTCCTCTTTCAGCCAGTGAGGAGAACAGGTTGAAAAAGATGATTCAGAATCATCTTGGCGGAGGAGTGATGGAGTATGAGATGAATGTTGATCCTTCATTGATTGGCGGTTTTACCGTCAGTGTCGGAAACGAAAAAATCGATGCCTCTGTCAGCAATGAGTTAAAACAATTGCGGTTAAATCTAATAAGCAAATAAAACTGAACAAATGATCAATCCCAGCGAGATTTCAGAAATATTGAAACAGCAGCTTGAAACCATCAATTCAAAAGTTTCATTCGAGGAAACCGGGACGGTGCTTGAAGTTGGCGACGGTGTTGCTCATGTCTATGGGCTGGAC
>JAIDXA010000126.1 GCA_029058705.1 Paramuribaculum sp.
AAGTCGCTCTGGGGTTCGTCGGCAACTACGCCCCGCGTGGACTTTCACCACAGATGTTTGACATGCCCGTCATACAAAAAAAGCGCGGGACCATCAAGGCCCCGCGCTCTGTTATAAGCAACGTAATGATTACGGATTACTTGCGGATGAACATCTTCACGGCCTTGTCGCCCTTGCGGACAATATAGAAGCCGGTCTGAACGTTTTCAGCGTCAACACGCACACCCTGGAGGTTGTAGTATTCGACTTCGCCTTCGATACCGTCGAAGATGATGTCGCCGATAGCAGCCATGCCGGTTGTGAAGTGAGCCTCAACAGAGAGATTGCCGGTAGCCTCGATCGGGAAGAGCAGATAGTTTTCATTGTAGGCACAGTTCCAGCCATAGTCTTCGAAGTTATCGAGAGTGATATCTTCTTCGTTGCCGTTCTTGATGAGTACGAAGGTAATCTCTTCTGAGTTTTCACCTTCAGCGGCAGGCATTACATAGACTGCATAGTCTGTGCGTACGTTGATTTCACCGTTGTTTTCGATCTTTTCGCCGGCAGGTTCGTCATTGTCATCAAAACCTGTCCACACTTCCACTGTTCCGTTACCTTCGGTCACGATTGACAGTGCGAATGCTTCATCCTTGAATGTCACATTGATGTTTACCGGACCGGTCACGATGATTTCGGCAACGCCGTCAACAACTTCGAGGTCGTGACCATTGTCGGTGAATTCATCGATAACCTTATAGGTGTCGGGAGTCGCTGTAGCGATAAGCTTGGTGCCCGGAGCTACCGCAACACCGCTCTGGAGCGGAGTGTCCGTACCTTCAGCCTTGATCTGGAACGAACCGTTGGCGCCGATTGTGTAGCTGACGGTCCATCCGAAGTTCGCTACATAGGTGGCGTCTGTAAGGTCAGAAACAACCAATTCGGCTTCGGTCGAAACAACTTCACCGTCGCGAGTCCAGTTCAGGAACTGAGCGCCTTCGAAAGCCTCGGCGAGGATTGTCACATAGCGGTTGGTCGTAGTCACTGAAGTGCCTTCGTTGCCGGGGAGTGAAACCTCACCCATTTCTTCCTGGTCTTCTGCAACTTCCACTGCAATTGTGCGGGCTTCGCTGAGCTGAGCCGATTCAACTACGAGAGTAAAGTCGATGATGTTACCGTTGTTGGCATTGATATAGTTGCCGTCATAGCCAAGCGAGCTCCAGCGGCCGCAGGGATTCGAACAGTTCCAGTCGGTTTTGTAACGCACGCGGTATTCACCGGCAGGAGTGTCGGCCGGAACAGTAAATGTAGCTGTCTGGCCACCGATCGCCTTGTTGTGTGCATTGCCCGAAGTTGTGAACTTGTTGCCGTCCGAGTCATTGTAATTCGTGTTATCCAGCGAGTAAGCATTGTACCATACGAGGTCGCCGTTGACGCCCTGGATAGTTTCATCGACATTCCAGCCGTTTCTGTCGAAGTCGACATAAACATAGGTATGCATCCATTCGCCGGAACCGGTCGAAGTGATTGTTACAGTCGAACCGGGTTCAACAGTGAACTTGGAGTCGGTGAAGTCACCGTAGACATTCGTATTGGTCGTGCCTGACGTAGTGATTGTTTCAGAAACTTCTCCATTGCTGATTTCAAGTGCTGAAACCACGCGGCCATTTGTCTTGGACCCATTCAGTTCGCAATATTCAACACCTTCGGCGATATTTGCGCCGATTGTGAGGTTTTCGCGGACAACGACAGTTGTTTCGGTTGTTTCCTCACCGTTGACAATGAAGTTCTGGAACATATAGCCGCTGTTGGCTGTTGCCGAAAGCGTAAGGGTTGTATTGGCCAGAACCTCGTCGCCCGAATTAATTACGGTTTCACCATCCTTTACAATGATCTCACCGTTTTCAGGCTGCTCGATAG
>JAIDXA010000127.1 GCA_029058705.1 Paramuribaculum sp.
TCGTCAGTCGCAATGTTGCAATTGCTTCTTTCTCAACTCGCTGAAATCACTCAAAAATCCATCTTTATGCTAACCTGTGTTAAAAGTAAACACACTCTTAATTGCCATCACCATATTTTTTCGTTAATTTTGCATCAGCATTTTCGAAATTCAATCGAACGCAATGATTCTTACAAATTCAATATCCCAATTCGGCAAATACTGCCTCTTCATGACCCGCGTATGCGCACGGCCTAACCACTGGAAGGTCTTTTTTCAGAGAACTGTCTTTGAAATCACCAAGCTGGGCGTCGACTCAATCCCCCTGGTCATCATCATCTCTCTTTTCATCGGTTCGGTAATCGCAATCCAGATGCAGCTCAACATCGCATCGCCTCTTATCCCTTCGTATTCTGTCGGTCTGGCGACTCGCGACATAGTGCTGCTTGAATTCTCCAACTCGATACTCTGCCTGATTCTTGCCGGGAAAGTCGGGTCCAACATAGCTTCAGAAATCGGGACGATGAGAGTAACAGAACAGATTGACGCGCTCGACATTATGGGAGTAAATTCCGCCAACTTCCTTGTTCTTCCGAAGATTGTAGGGTTCATCTTCTTTATGCCGGTTCTTGTGGCATTCTGCATCGCCACCTCCATGTTGGGAGGATTTCTTGTAGCGGTATTCACCGACCTTTTCCCGATTTCAAAATACGTCTATGGGATTCAGGCTTTTTTCAATGAATGGTATGTGTGGTATGGTTTTATCAAATCCCTGTTTTTTGCTTACATAATCGCCACAGTCTCGGCCTTTTTCGGCTATTACGTAAAAGGCGGTGCGCTTGAAGTCGGTAAAGCGAGCACCAATGCTGTTGTCACAAGCAGCATTCTGATACTTCTGGCCGACGTAATCCTCACCAAACTGCTACTGCAATGATCGAAGTCAAAAATATCACCAAGTCATTTGACGGGAAAACAATTCTCCACGACGTAAGTGCCACATTCCATACAGGCAAGACGAATCTGATAATCGGCCAAAGCGGATCAGGAAAGACTGTGCTGATGAAATCAGTTGTAGGGCTTGTTCGCCCGGAAACCGGCGAAATCCTTTATGACGGCCGAGATCTGCTCAAGATGAATGAGGAGCAGACCAAAAGTCTCAGGCAGGAAATCGGGATGCTTTTCCAGGGGTCGGCATTATTCGATTCGGAGACCGTGCTCGGCAACGTAATGTTTCCACTGGTGATGTTTTCGAATATGACGAAAGGGGAAATGCTGGATCGCGCACGATTCTGTCTTGAACGTGTCAACCTGAAAGGCGCCGACAACAAATATCCGAGCGAAATTTCGGGCGGTATGCAAAAACGCGTCGCCATTGCACGAGCTATTGCACTGAACCCAAAATATCTTTTTTGCGATGAACCGAACTCCGGCCTTGATCCACGCACGTCTATCC
>JAIDXA010000128.1 GCA_029058705.1 Paramuribaculum sp.
ACATTGCATCATCGACCGGTGCCACAACTCTTGGAGAAGCGCTGACCGGACTATTTGACAACCGGCAACCCATAAACCAGTCACGCTTCAACCGGGCTCTGACCAAAGCCTACGACGCGCTTGAGCTGATTCCCGACGCCGGGTCCGAGCCACGACCCGGAACAACACTGGCCGCCCTCGTCATCAACTCCCGTTCCGCCCTCGCAGCCCATATCGGCGACTCCCGCATCTACCACATACGCCCATCTCTTTTCGACCCACAGAAAAAAACATCAGGAATCCTCTACCGTTCCGACGACCATTCAATCGTCGGCGAACTCATCCGATCCGGACAACTGACCGATGACGAAGCCCGCATACACCCCCGGCGCAACATTATCACCCGTGCGATCCAGCCACGGCTTCAGACTCGATTCGAACCCACATTCAGACAGATTACCGATATCCGTTCCGGCGACTACTTCTTCCTCTGCACCGACGGCGTTCTCGAACAGCTCACCGATTCTGCGCTTGCAGAAATCCTTGCCGACGGAGCAATGTCAGACAAAGAAAAAATCGACGCCATCAAACAAATCTGCAACCGGGGAACGCGCGACAACTTTACCGCCTGGCTCATCCCCATATCGGCAGTCGAGATTCCCCAGAGAAAAAAACGGATCACACGCGGCCAACTCATCGGACTCGCGTTTCTTACTGCTGTCATAATCATGGGGATAATCGGCATCGCATCCTACTACCTCTATCCAAACCAGTCGCCCGACGGCGCCATACCCGTCAACGCCGACACCATTCCCGTTCCGGCGGCAACAACAACGGTCGACACCATTCCGCTTCATAATCAAGCAGAACCTGCCGATTCTGCCACGGCATCCCAACCCGCTCAACCCGCCGCCCCCTCCGTCTCGGCCGACTCCATGACTCATCCGCAAAAAACACCGGACGACACCCTCAGAAAACAACCGGCCACCGGACAACCGCAACCGACCACTCAGCCCGAAACCACTCAACAGCCCGACTCAGCCACCGGTCCGGCTGCCGCCGACCCTCCCATCCACGATAATCCCCGGAAAACTAAACCCGGAGAGATTCCTGCCCGCAAAAAAGACAAACCCTCCGCCCCACAGCCATTAGCCTGACACCCGGCACATGAGAATATCCACAGGGCGGGGCACGCTTTTGAAAATGTCTGCCGACCCGCCATGCAGAACCCCGGTCGGGCTTCCGCACGGCGGCCTGCGCAAACAAAGTCAGTAAAATATTTATGACGTGGCAAATAATCCCGAAAAAGTCACTACCTTTGCAATCAAATCAACAAACCAACCCACCCCGCACATGGAAAAAATCATAATTCTTGACTTCGGCTCCCAGACCACTCAGCTTATCGGCCGACGGGTCAGAGAGCTGAACACCTATTGCGAGATTCTCCCCTACAACAAAATGCCCTACGACGACCCTTCGGTCATAGGCGTAATACTGTCCGGATCTCCGTTCTCAGTCTACGACGAAAAAGCCTTCAAAACAGAACTCGACCGGCTGCGCGGCCATTATCCCGTATTAGGAATATGCTATGGAGCGCAATTCATAGCCCTGACTTACGGCGGAAAAGTCGAACCCGCCGACTCCCGCGAATACGGTCGCGCTCACCTCGCTGAAGTCAACAACAATGATCCGCTCCTGAAAGGAATTGAAAAAGGCGCACAGGTATGGATGAGCCACGGCGACACAATCACCGCGCTCCCCGACGGATTCTCCATCATAGCTTCGACCGACCAGGTCCCCGTTGCCGCCTTCCGCGACGAAAACGAAAAAATGTGGGGCGTACAGTTCCACCCCGAAGTCTATCACTCCGAATGCGGAATGCAGATCCTCGAAAACTTCGTTGTCGGAATCTGCGGAAGCAAATGCAGCTGGAGCGCCGCTTCATTCATCGAAACCACCGTGCGCGAACTCAAAGAGCAGCTTGGCGACGACAAAGTCGTGCTGGGGCTTTCCGGAGGCGTCGACTCCTCCGTTGCAGCCGTTCTGCTCAACAAAGCGATCGGCAAAAACCTGACATGCATCTTCGTTGACCACGGAATGCTCCGCAAAAACGAATTCACCGACGTCATGCGCGACTACGAATGCCTCGGGCTCAACGTGATCGGAGTCGATGCATCCCCGAAATTCTTCGCCGACCTCGCCGGAGTCACAGATCCCGAGACCAAGCGCAAAATAATAGGCCGCGACTTCATCGAAGTCTTTGATGAAGAAGCCCATAAGCTGACCGACGTAAAATGGCTCGGACAAGGCACCATCTATCCCGACTGCATCGAATCGCTCTCGATCACCGGAACAACAATCAAAAGCCACCACAACGTCGGCGGCCTTCCAGAAACAATGAAACTCAGCCTGTGCGAACCCCTGCGCCTGCTGTTCAAGGATGAAGTGCGCGCCGTCGGCCGCGAACTCGGAATGCCCGAACACCTCATAACCCGACATCCGTTCCCCGGCCCCGGACTGGCCGTGAGAATCCTCGGCGACATCACACCCGAAAAAGTAGCCGTGCTTCAGGAAGCCGACCACATATTCATCCAGGGTCTCCGCGACTGGGGTCTCTACGATCAGGTATGGCAGGCCGGAACGATCCTCCTCCCGGTCCAGAGCGTCGGAGTAATGGGCGACGAACGGACCTATGAACGCGCTGTGGCACTCCGCGCCGTAACATCAACCGACGCCATGACCGCCGACTGGGCGCGTCTCCCCTACGACTTCCTCGCCGAAGTCTCCAACAAGATCATCAACAAAGTCCGCGGAGTCAACCGCGTCACCTACGACATCTCCTCAAAACCACCGGCAACAATCGAGTGGGAATAACCCCCACCCGGTTCCGCATACGACAGCGGCGGTGTGTCTGAATCAGAATCCACAGACACACCGCCGCCGTAAATTTATATCCGTTTGCCGATCGGCTATTGCTCTTACAGAATGCCCTGAGCCTGCATAGCGCGGGCAACCTTCATGAAACCGGCAACGTTAGCACCCTTGACATAGTTGATATAGCCGTCCGGTTCCTTTCCGAAAATCTCACACTGATGATGGATCTCGGCCATAATCTCCTTCAGACGCGCATCGACCTCAGCCGCACTCCATGAAAGCTTTTGGGAATTCTGCGCCATCTCAAGTCCGGAAACAGATACCCCGCCGGCATTGGCAGCCTTGCCCGGAGCATAGAGAATCTTCGCATTCAGGAACTCCTTGACTGCCTCAGGCGTAGATGGCATATTGGCGCCCTCGCTGACCGCGATACACCCCTGGGCCAGCAACGCACGCGCATCATCGCCGTCAATCTCATTCTGCGTAGCCGAAGGCATAGCTATGTCACACTTCACCCTGTGCCAGGGACGCTCGAACGGATAATATTCACAACCATACTCCTCGGCAAACTCACGTATGCGCCCGCGATAGATATTCTTCAATTTAAAAATA
>JAIDXA010000129.1 GCA_029058705.1 Paramuribaculum sp.
AACACCTCATAAAATCCTCTCAATTAATCCCACAACTAAATTTAAACAGTTTCTAAGAGAGTGTTTGAATTTAAACCGTGTTAACAATAAATAGAATGATAGATCGAACCTTCAAAAAATCCGCTCAGTCTTAATTTGATTTAAATCCAAACGCCCTCTTGAATATCTTGTTTCCGGATATTTTGACTTTGCTGAGATGCAGGCGATGAAACGTCGCCCGATGTATATGGACGGCTATGTACGTCAACTCGATACGATACGGATATCGGTTGCGACTCTTGCCGAAACGCACCTAAGGTTCAAATGGGCCGTTACCAGCCGTTATAGTGAATGCGTTCGCGGTCGAATTTGTCTTTCGGACTGAGTGTATTTTTAGGGCGGCCGATCGGGATGATGCTGAGTGGAACAACCGTTTCAGGCAGCTCAAGTAATTTTTGAACGAAATCAACCCGCTCCTGAACCGGATAGATTCCGCACCAGACTGCTCCGAAGCCCATTGAGTGGGCGGCTAAAAGTATGTTTTCAGTAACGGCCGACAGATCCTGATTCCAGAATTCGTCGCCGCCTTTCTCTTCAGCTATGGTTAGATCGCCGCATGCAACGAAAGCCATCGGCGCTTCGGCGGCCATCTTGATGTTTTTGCATGTATTGGCGATTGTGTCGAGGATGTCGCGGTCGGTGACAACTATTATCTGCCAGGGTTGTGCGTTGCGGGCCGTTGGCGCTGCCATCGCAGCCTGCAGCAATGAATCGATCTGTTCTTCGGTCGGCCGTTCGTCGGTGAACGAGCGGCAGCTTGTCCGGGTCATTATGCAGTCATAGGCTTTGTTGTCCGATGAATATGCGGCCACTCCGCTTTCCTGATGCTGATTTCCGTTTGAAACAAGTTTCCATGAAACAAGTTTCCATGAAACAAATGCAAGAGCCGCAGCTAAGACAATACAGAGTAATCGTGATGTTTTCATTGTTATCGTTTAAATTAATCAGTTTCAGAGATCCGGAAAAGAAATCCCGTCGGACAGACAAACCGGCAATATGGCCGGCCTATAAAAAATGACATCACAACGAAGATTCCCCCGGCTATTGTGACCCCTATTGCCGCTTCTTCGACCATAAAGACCGTAAACAGCTCATAGTCTATCCAGTTGACCATAAAGCCACACCAGAGCGAAAGCATCAGGACGCTCCACAGTCCGCTACGGAACCATCGGAGTCCTTTCACTGTTTTTGGCGACAGTTTGAGCTTATGCGACGGATTGCAGCGTCCGGCAAGTTCCTGGAGAGATCCGAGCGGACACACCCACGTGCAGTAATGATCATTTTTGCCAAACAGCGGATAGATGAAAGCGGTGGCAAGCATAAGAATCAAAACGAGTGAGGCCGACGCACCGAAGCCGTTCGACAGTATGCCCAGCATCACTGTATAGTCCAGAAACGTTCCTGTCCAGAAACCGAGAACGCCCACATTCAGAATCTGCTGCACTGTTCTGTAGCGTTTGTTTTTAACAAACAGCGGCAGTATGGCTCCAAGCGCTACAACCGCCAGAGCGCAATAGAATCCTGCACCTCTTTTTATAGGTGCGCGTGCAATGGCCGATGATGAATCCACATAATAGTCGAGCGCTGTCTTCACATTCGATATCAGAGCCGACGACGAATAGGTGGCGCCGGTAACAGCGTCAACCTCTTCGTGGAGTGCGTCTTCCGCACTTTTTCCGATCCATTTGCCTGTGATTCCTGAATCCATGACACGTTTGAAAAAACCTGGTGTCTCGGAATTTTCCAACGGAGTCACCGATGAGACCCTGTTGTCGATTATCTCTATCTCAACAGGCACCGGACCTGCATAGCCCGTGATCGATGATCCGAGCCCTGAAGTGTTGAGAGTTATGACCCCGTCGGCATTCTCGACCTTTGTGACACCTGTGGGGTGGGTTTCGATGTTTTTTTTGAGAGAATGGCCGAAAAATCTTCCGTCGCGGAGCATCGCAGCCGAAACCATCATCAGAAACACAATAATCAAGCCGCTTATATTGGGCCATATTGTTTTGTTTTTTACCATTTGTTATTAGTCGGCTAAGTGATAATGACTGCAAAATTAATTAATGAATCGCATAAGTTGCAACAGTGAGACAATTTCTTTTGTCATCTTCACGGTTTGGCGACCCAGATATGCCAACTTTATTGTGGTTATGGCGTTGAATATATTGTCAGCCGGCAAAATGTTTTGGTGCGGATAGGAAAATTTTTTAATTTTGTGCGGTTGCTTTATGCAGCCGCCTCAGACTCTTAACAGCAATTGTCATAATATGACCAAGGAATATGATTATCTCGTGATCGGATCCGGTATAGCCGGCATGAGTTTCGCGCTTAAGGTGGCTGACGAAAACCATCGTGTCGCGCTGATCTGCAAAACTGAAATCGACGAGGCCAACACTGCCCTTGCCCAGGGGGGAGTGGCTTCGGTTACCGATATTAAGGTTGATGATTTTGAAAAACATATTGCCGACACTATGGTTGCCGGAGACTATCTGAGCGACATCAACGCTGTCAGAAAGGTTGTGACTGAAGCGCCCGAACAGATACGTCAGCTGCTCGATTGGGGTGTCGATTTCGACCGGAAGGAAGACGGATCGTTTGATCTCCATCGAGAAGGTGGACATTCCGAATTCCGCATACTCCACCATGCCGACAACACCGGTTTTGAGATACAGCAGAGCCTTATACGACGCATACGCGAGAATCCTTGGATCGATCTTTATGAAAATCATTTCGCTATCGAGATCATTACCCAGCATCATCTCGGAAAGATAGTGACCAGGCGCACAAAGGACATAACATGCTACGGCGCCTACGTGCTCAATCCCGCGACAGGAGGTGTCGACAAGTTCCTGTCGCGCATCACTCTGATCGCCACCGGCGGCATCGGTGCGGTCTACACGACAACCACAAATCCTCTCGTTGCCACCGGCGACGGAATTGCAATGGTCTACCGGGCCAAAGGAACTGTCGCCGACATGGAGTTCGTTCAGTTCCACCCTACGGCTCTGTTCCACCCCGGCGACCGGCCCTCTTTTCTGATAACCGAAGCAATGAGGGGCTACGGGGCAGTCATGAGAAATAAAAAAGGTGAGTATTTAATGCACAAGTATGATCCGCGCCTTTCGCTCGCACCGCGCGACATCGTTGCACGGGCAATCGACTCCGAAATGAAGCTGCATGGCGACGAACACGTCTATCTCGATGTCACACATAAGAATCCCGAAGAAACAAAACGTCATTTCCCTAACATCTACGCCAAATGTCTTTCGCTTGGAATCGACATAACACGCGACTATATTCCTGTTGCTCCCGCTGCCCACTATCTTTGCGGAGGCATCAAGGTTGATCTGAATGCCGAGTCTTCGATCAAACGCCTGTATGCCGTCGGCGAATGTTCTTGCACGGGGCTTCACGGAGGCAACCGTCTTGCTTCAAACTCACTGATCGAAGCGGTTGTCTATGCTGACGCTGCGGCGCGTCATGCCTCTTCGCAGGTCGGACACTATGAAATACGTTCCGATGTCCCTGACTGGAACGATGAAGGAACTTCTCATCCCGAGGAGATGGTGCTGATCACCCAGAGCATGCGCGAAGTCAACCAGATAATGGGCTCATATGTCGGTATTGTCAGAAGCAATCTCCGGCTTGACCGCGCATGGAATCGTCTCGACATTCTGTATGAGGAAACCGAGCGGTTGTTTAAATGTTCGAAAGCTTCGCGTCAGATATGCGAGTTGCGCAACATTATCAATGTAGGATACCTGATCATGCGCCAGGCTAAAGAACGTCACGAATCACGTGGACTGCACTTCACCCTTGACTACCCTCCGGTTAAAAAAGACTGCTGACACAATCTGACACACCATCATTGCGTTATCATATCACAGCGCACCGGATCAAGCTGAATACTCACTGAAATCAACAGACTGCAATTGAAAAGAATCCCCGCTCTCCTGCTCTTTCTTATGACGTCATTGTCGATAATGGCGTCAGAGCCGCCTTTGCTCGAAATTCCCGAAGTCGGTTCCGGACGCAAAAACCCGACACGTGGCTATTATTTTACCGAAATGGACGGGGAGGAGGTCATTATGATCGTTCTCAGTGATGTTGTCTGTTATCCGCCTATGGTTTTTAAAAACAAGAAAGAAGAGGAATTCTACTGGCGGACTGTCAGAGACGTAAAGCTGACCCTTCCATATGCCAA
Organism: Paramuribaculum sp.; assembly: GCA_029058705.1. Lineage (GTDB taxonomy): Bacteria > Bacteroidota > Bacteroidia > Bacteroidales > Muribaculaceae > Paramuribaculum. The sequence continues at coordinate 4,247 of JAIDXA010000129.1, forward strand.
GCTGATCTGTTCGACTCTGCTCGAAACCTACGAATACATAGAGACGTTCCCGACTGTCAAGGAAAGAGAGGATTATCTCAAGCGCATGGAGTCGGCGATATTCGACCAATACAAGCCCGTGTTGAAGAAGTTCTCAAAAAACCAGGCCACTATGCTGTGCAAGTTGATAAAGCGTGAAACCAGTCAGTCGGGCTATAATATAATAAAGGCATTCCTGGGTTCTTTGCGCGCTACTTTCTGGCAGACTTTCGGTCGGTTCTTCGGTGTCAATCTTAAAGTGGATTTCCAACCTGAAAAAGATCATAAAGACGCCATAATAGAGCGCGTCGCCTCAAATGTGGAGCTTGGCGTTCTGTGATTGCCATCGGCAGGATTATGTAGGGATGGAAGTTTTTTGTAATTTTGCATCGAAATGACAGAAACTCAATCAGGAGGCACTGCTGTAGTGGTCTATGGAGCCTCAAGCGAAAACATAAAGCAGATATATAAGGACGAGGCTTTCAAGGTCGGTCGTCTGCTTGCTTCCGGCGGACATTCCGTGGTGTGCGGTGGTGGCCGACAGGGGCTTATGTGTGCTGCAATCGAAGGTGCGCTCAGTGCCGGCGGCAACGCCATCGGCGTGTTGCCGCAGTTCATGGTCGCAAATGAATGGCAACATCCTGGTCTGACACAGATGATAGAAGTCCCCGACATGCATATCAGAAAAGAAACAATGGCGCGTATGTCGGTGGCGGCTATAGCCTGTCCCGGAGGATGCGGGACATTTGAAGAACTGACCGAGCTCATAACATGGCGTCAGCTTGGATTATATCATGGCAATATCGTTATTCTGAATATCGGTGGATATTATGACCTTCTGATTGAAATGTTCGATAAAGCCATTGATGAAGGGTTCATGCATCATGACCACCGCCGACTGTTCGAGGTTGCGGTAAATGCAGAAGAAGCCGTCAGACTTGCCCTCGGACCAGTCGAAGCAACATCGTTTTCCCAGAAAATCCATTGATTATCATTGAACAGATGCCTGACAGCGTTGCTACACAACCTCACATTACTTCCGTTTCTGCCGATTCCGTCAGTCAGTTGCCGGAAAACACATCTGTGGCCGACACTCTGACTCATTCTGTTCAGATTGAAAATGCGCTTCAGCAGAAAACCTGTCATGAAGTAGACGCGCCGCGCATTCTGCATCTCCGGAACGCCACACTCGGACGTGTCGCCTACGCTGAAGGATTGGCTCCGTCTCCGCGTCCGGTGCTTCCCGGCTATGATTCAGGAGTGACAGCCTTGCTTGTCGTCCTGTTTCTGTTTATCGCCTCTAATTTCCGTCATTATTCCACTTTTATAAAGACATTTGCCCAAGATCTTTTCAAAGTGCGCAGGCGTGCCAATATTTTCGATGACAACAACACGATGAGCGAGACCAGAGTCCTTCTGTCGATGATTTCGCTGCTGTGTGTAAGTGAGGGCATCCTGCTCTACAGCGCGGTCGGATTGCGCGGTGAAATTGCCGTAACACCTTTCGCCGCTGTCGGCATGCTGTCGGGGCTTGCCGTGGCATATTATCTGTGTCAGTTGGCGGCATACAGGACGGTAGGATATCTTTTTTCGAATGGTTCCGACACTCTTCAGTGGCTTAAAGGATTCAATGCGTCACAGTCGCTGCTCGGGCTTGTGCTTGTCATTCCGGCTCTTTTGTCTCTGTTTAGTCCGGGATTGTCGCCCCTGTTGTTAAGTCTGAGCGTATTATTCTACGGAATTGCCCGTTTGATATTTATTTCAAAAGGATTTAGAATTTTTTACGACAATTATACCTCTCTTGTCTACTTTATTTTGTATCTTTGCACCTTGGAAATTATCCCTCCGGTCATTCTCTGTCAATTAGCTTTAAGGTTTTCCACAAATATTTGATTTTCATTCTTTTATAAATACTTCAAGCGTGAACGTTAAAAAAATTTTAGTGTCCCAGCCAAAGCCTTCGTCGGAAAAGTCTCCCTATTATGACATTGCTCAGAAGTTTGGGGTTGAGATTGTTTTCCGTCCTTTTATCAAAGTTGAAGGTCTTTCTGCCAAAGAATTCCGCCAAGCTAAAATTAATATCACTGATTTCACGGCAATTATATTCACAGCCCGCACTGCAATCGATCATTTCTTCCGGCTTTGTGAAGAGATGCGTATTTCAATTTCGGACAACATGAAATATTTCTGTACAACAGAATCCATAGCTCTGTATCTGCAGAAATATATTGTTTATCGCAAGCGTAAGATTTTTCATGGTTCGACCGGCAAACTTGAAGGTCTGGTGCCGTCATTGGTAAAACATAACAAGGAACGCTATCTTTACGTTGTCAGTGATGTGAATAAAACAGATTCCAATGTTCTTGACGATAACAAGATCAATTACACAAAGGCTGTCATGTATCGGACGGTAAGCAATGATTTCGCTCCCGATGAAGCCTTTGACTATGACATGCTCCTGTTCTTCAGTCCCCAGGGAATTGACTCTCTGATGAAAAATTTCCCCGATTTCAAACAGGGCGATATAAAAATAGGAACATTCGGTCCGGCTGCGGCTGCGGCTGTCAAGAATGCCGGAATGCGGCTCGATCTGGAAGCTCCGACGCCAAAAGCACCCTCAATGACTGCCGCCCTCGACAATTTCCTCGCTGAAGTGTCTAAAGCGTAGCGGGATACCGGTGATTCAGTTCATTGGTTGAAAGGCTAATCTTTTTCTTCTCCACAAAACTCATTCAATGTCCGCTTCCTTACGACTTTATAAATGCGAGAAGCTACGCAGTCTGACTGCCATCGAACAGCTTTTTGCGTCGGGTGGGAAATGTCATGGGCGGATGGCTTATCCCTGGCGTGCCGTCTGGCGGTTTCGTCAGTCTGACGACCGGAGAGGATCTATTCCGCAGTTTGTCATAACGGTTCCAAAAAGAAGGTTGCGGCATGCCGTTGATCGTGTGAGGATGCGGAGAGTTATGAGAGAGGCATATCGTCTTAACCGTCATTTGTTTCCGGAAAATGGCAACTGTCCCGTTGACATTGCCTTCATTTATGTGGCCGATGACCTGACCACCTATAAGGCGGCGGTCAAGTCCGTCACGAGGATCATCAGTGCCATTGCGGCCGAATGGGCCGGACTTAACAGTTGATACATTGGATTTATCCGACTTATGTTACGCCGTCTGCTGATTCTGCCTATACGATTCTATCAGCTCTGCATTTCGCCTATGCTGCCCAATGCGTGCAGATACACTCCGACGTGCAGTCAATATGCGGTAGACGCTATTTCGCGTCATGGTGTCTTACGGGGAAGCTGGCTTGCTCTGAAACGCATTCTGCGTTGTCACCCCTGGGGAGGCAGCGGTTATGATCCAGTTCCGTGAATCCGGTCGACGCTCATACTCATCTTTTTCGGCGCAATGCACTTGTGAACTGCGTACCCGGTGAAGATATGCCTTCAGGATACATCTATTCCGCGGGCATTCATCCGTGGAATGCGGCCGAAGGCGATTTACGGCAGCTCGAACAGATGTTGCGTCATCCGGATGTCAAGGCGGTTGGCGAAGCGGGAATCGACTTGCTTAAAGGTCCGCCGGCCGATGTTCAGATTGATGTTTTCAGACGTCAGGTCGCCTTGAGCGAGCAGTCAGGCAAACCGGTTGTCGTGCATTGTGTGAAAGCTCTTCAGGGGCTGATGGCCTTGCGCTCTGAATTAAAACCGGTTCAGCCATGGATCTACCACGGATTCAGAGGAAAGCCGCAGATGGCGCGCCAGCTTGTCAATGCCGGTATGTTTGTTTCATTCGGTTCGAAGTTCAACGAAGAGTCGGTCAGGGAAATCCCGTCTGACCGGCTGCTGATTGAAACCGATGATTCCGAATTTCAGATCGAGGCCGTTGCCGCTCTCGTGGCATCCGCACTTAAAAAATCCGTTGGCGAAGTGATCAGGCTGTGCAGTTCCAATCTTAGCCGGATTCTGGATCTATAGCACTTCAGAAGCGGAATTTTCGAAAAACTTGGTTTATAGTGGTGGAAAACGTGTCATAATGTGTATCTTTGCAGTTAATTGACATTTTCTGAATGAAGCCAATTTTTCTCATCGGATTCATGGGGAGTGGGAAATCCACTCTCGGACGGGCGCTTGCAAAAGCGGCCGGACTTGGTTTCATTGATCTCGACAACTACATTGAGAAACGTTTCCACCGTAATGTGCGCGACCTTTTCGCGCAACGTGGAGAAAGTGGTTTTCGAGATATTGAGCGACGGATGTTGAGCGAAGTCTGCGATTTCGAGGATGTTGTTGTTGCCTGTGGCGGAGGTACGCCCTGCTTCTTCGACAATATGGAGCGAATGAACAAGTCTGGGCTGACTGTCATGCTTGAGGCTTCACATGAAAAACTTCTCGGCCGTCTCAAACTTGGCCGACGCCGGCGTCCGCTGATAGCATCCATGTCAGATGACGAACTCTCCGCATTCATCCATAAAATGCTTGATTCCCGGAAGGTCTTCTATTCGAAGGCAGCTGCCTGCTTCTGTTCTGATAACCTTGACTGTCAGTCGGAAATTGACCGTTCGGTAAAAGATTTCGCCGAACGATTCAACATATCCTTGTCCAGTAACACCACCACGATATGAACCCTTCAATTGACCCGAATCTGGAAACTCTCGGTCAGCCTTCGGCCGTTGTGTCCCGGCGCAGGCTTTTCTCGCTTGGACTTCCGAAATGTAACGATTTGTCTGAAAGACGTTTTCCGCTGACGCCAGAAGGCGCGCGAATGCTTGTGGAACAAGGTTTTACCGTCAGGATGGAATCAGGTGCGGCCGACACTATCCACTATACAGACAATCAGTATGCCGCTGCCGGAGTCAGAATAGTTTCGCGAAGAGAAGTGCTTGGAAGTGATATCGTTATTCATCTTGCCGACATTCATCCGGCTGACGTCAGACAGATGCGCTGTGGCGCGATGCTCCTGACTCTGATGACGCCTGTGCGCGTCAACCGCGACACTCTGATCGCGCTGCTTGACCGGCACATAATCTCTGTTGCCATAAATCTGATCCGCGATGACCGTGGCAACCTTCCTTTTGCTGATATTCTCGACGAGGTCGACGGACGTGCGGCAATGGCGCGGGCTTCATCCTTTCTGGCCGATTCCGTCCATGGAAAAGGGATTCTGCTCGGCGGTGTGGCCGGTGTTGTCCCGTGTGAGGTAATGATAATAGGAAGCGGGATCGCAGCTTGCGCTGCCGCCCGGTCGGCATGCGGGGCCGGCGCGCTTGTCAGAATGTTCGACAGCGATGTCTATCGATTGCGGGAAGCAACTCGTCAGCTCGGATCGTCGGTGATAGCCTCGGCCATGCATCCAAGGGTGGTTTCCAACGCGCTGCGTACGGCCGATGTTGTCATTTATACATCAGTGGACCAGTCGCCCGTGTTCGGGTCCGAAACAATTTCAGACATGAAGCGCGGATTGATTATTTTCGATCTCAGCGATGAACCGGGTGTTGCTTTTCCTTCGTTGCCCACTATTGATCTGGCACTTGCTTCGCCGCTCGACATCTCTCCGACAGAACCCTCGAGAGCCTGTTATGTCAATGCCGGCAGTGCTGTGGCACGTACTGCGGCCATGGCGTTGAGCAACACCTTCATAACAATGTTCAGTCAGTTGGTGGATTGTGATGGGGTCACGAACGCTCTCAATCTCCATCCCGGACTTCAGACCGCTACGTTTACATTCCTCGGCAAAGCTGTAAACCGCAGGGTAGCCGAAATAATCGGTCGGCGTCATGTCGACATCCGTATATTCCTGACACTATCCTAAACAGATTAAACAATGGCTCGCAGAAAGTTTTATGTTGTATGGGCCGGTCATTCCCCCGGCGTTTACGATTCCTGGGAAGAATGTCGTCTCCAGACCGAAGGATTTCCAGGCGCGCGTTTCAAAAGCTTTGACTCTCAGGATGAAGCCATCGCCGCATATAGGGGAAATCCCAACGACTATCTTAACATCTTCCGTGCGATGGGAAACCGCAAGCAACCTGTTTTGGTCAATTACAGTGCGATTCCGGGAATTGTCCGCGGGGCGATTGCGGTTGATGCGGCGTGTAGCCGTAATCCCGGTCCGGTCGAATACCGTGGTGTCGATATCGAAACCGGGAAACAGATTTTCCATGTCGGCCCACTTGCCGGAGGTTCAAATAACATGGGTGAGTTTCTTGCTATTGTCCATGCGTTAGCCATGCTGACTCAATCGGGTCGCGGCGACATATCCATATATTCCGATTCGAAGACTGCAATGGCCTGGGTCAGAAACAGGAAAGCTAAGTCAACGATTGCTCCGACTCCTGAAAACCAGCGTATCCGAGAGCTCGTGTCGCGCGCAGAGGCGTGGCTGTTGAGCCACACCTATACGAATCCGGTCCTTAAATGGGACACTGAGCAGTGGGGTGAGATCCCTGCTGATTTCGGTCGAAAATGAACCGGTTTATTTCTGGTTCTCGTTGTCGGCCTGTTTTTTCAGGATATCGCGTATTTCCGTAAGAAGAATTTCTTCTTTTGTCGGTTCGGGGGCGGGTGCAGGTTTCTCTTCCTCTTTCTTTTTGAATTTAAGGATGATCCGGAGCGCCACGAAGATGCTGAACGCAATGATAAGGAAATCTACGATGTTCATGATGAAGTTGCCGTAGTTGATGGCTACTTCCTGAACGGCTGCTGCTCCCGGTGCGGCATCCTTTGCGTGGACAATTACATATTTGAGGTTCTTTAGACCGTCGCCACCGGTTGCGAGAGAGACCACCGGCATGATGATATCGTTGACAAGTGAACTGACAATAGCGCCGAACGCACCGCCGATGATCACACCGACAGCCATGTCAATGATGTTGCCTTTCATGGCAAAGTCTTTGAAATCTTTGAGAAACGACATAATTTGGAATTCTGAGGGTTAATGTAACAGTAACAGTTTCTAAGATATTAATCTATCTTATGCAACCTCTTAAACAAGCGTGCGCGGATGTTGGTTCAGGCGCGCTATGTCGCTTCCGGCTGGAGACTGGAAAAGTGATAGTCCGAAGACGTTGACCACAGAGTAGACATGATCCATGAAATCGCTCTGGACTCTTTCGAACGCCACCCATTCTGTTATAGGGGTGAAAAAGTAGATCTGCAGCGGGAGGCCTGTTGCTGTCGGTTCCATTTCACGGACCATGTGGGTCATGTCGTGGCGCACATGCGATGATTCTTCCAGATAGTTTTCGAGATAACGCCTGAGGAGCGTAAGATTGTTTAGAGGTATGTCGCCGGACGTTTCTTCTGTGTGGACAAAGCCCCCGGCTTCGAGATCCGCTATTTCCTCCGGGCTGAGAAAGCGGACTGTGGAGAGATCTATCAGAATGGCACGTTCTATTCTGCGGCCGCCTGAATCCCGCATGGCCTGATAGTTGCGAAACGAATCGGATATGAGCGAATAAGGTGGAATTGTGGAGATCGAGTTGTCCCAGTTGCGTACCTTGACGGTTGTCAGGGAAACATCGATCACTTCTCCGTTGACGTCATATTTAGGGGCTGTAATCCAATCGCCGCGGTGGAGCATCTCGTTGGCTGTCAGCTGAACGGAGGCGACAAGCCCCAGAATAGTGTCGCGGAAAACAAGCATGAGCACGGCGGCGGAAGCTCCGATTGTGGTTATGATCGTCAGCGGAGTTTTACCGATAAGAATACTGATTGCAACGATTGCGCCCAAAGCTATTGCAATCAGTTTGCCCATCTGGAACACACCCTTGATTGCGAAGCTTTTAAGTTTTGGACGACGGGCAAGAGCGTTGTAGAGGTTTGAAAGGGTAACGTTGACTATATGTACGACTGCCCATACGATATAGAACGATGTTATGACACTGCACCAGCGGTTGAGAGCATCCGAATCGTCAAACAGATTCGGCAGCATCCAGTTGACCAGCAACGCTGGAGCAAGCTGAGCGACCCCGCTGAGAAACCTGTGGTTAAGCAGGTCATCGTCCCATGTGGTGGCGGTTCTTTTTACCGCGGTGTCCAGCAGATAAAGAAGTGCCTTGACAATATAGAAAGTGATGGCCGCGGTCAGGACTATGCCTGAAAAAAGTATGGTGTCGATTATTGCATCGGAGTGGGGTCCGGTGATCGAGAGAGCAAGAAAATTCTTGATGGACTGCAGCATGGATCAGTCTGCAAATGATCGTTGCTCAAAAACTTCTATTTTCTTGACCCAGCGTTCTGGTATCGGAGCGCCGGTCATGTTTTTTGGATCGAAACCTGCCATTACGGTGCGGGCTACGCATTTGGTTTCTCCGGTATTGCGGTCAACAAGACGTTGCTCGAGTTTCACGCTTCTCTCGCCAATATGTGTTGTGCGTGTCCAGACTTCGATCTGGTCGCCGAGAAATGTCGGCGATACGAAGTCGCAGTTGACATTGACAACAACCATACATAGGTCATGAACCGAAACCGGCGAGCCGTTGATTGCGCAGAAATATTCGATTTTGGCCAGATCCATGAATGTCAGATAGACATTGTTGTTCAGGTGTCCGAGCATGTCTATGTCTGAAAAACGGATCTGGACTGGCAGACGGAACCGGAACGGATGGTCGGCAGGTGCGACGCGTGGATTGTCTGAAGGAAGGTATGAGGGGGTTGTCATTGTTGGAATGATTAATGGAAGACTATTGAGGTGATTGCATTAGAACCTACGGCCCGGTTGATTTGTTCGACAAGTGAGCTGCGGTTGAATGAAAGTTCGTTTTTCAGCGCGGCTGACGTTATGTGGACATGCAGAACACCGCGGTCCACATAGCGTTTGAATGTGTAGCGGTTGATGCCCGGCCCGACGATTTCAGGCCAGACATAGCATGCGCGCTGTTCGGCGACGGTCGAGCTGAGTCCGACCTGTTCGATCCCTTCACGGATTATTTCGGCAATGCTTTTCGGTTCTGTTTTCTTCATTTTTTGTCGGTATGTCCATTGACATCAGTGTTCAGAGTCCGCTCGAAGAGACTATCGGAGTGAAAGTTCCGCATTCAACACTCCACATTGAATAGTCGCCTGACGTGTGGCTCATTATTTCGTCAAGATGCTTTCGGTTGGTATCGGTAACGAATATTTGTCCGAAGCTGTTGCCGGTCACAAGGGTCATTATACGTTCGACACGTGAACTGTCGAGTTTGTCGAAAACGTCATCAAGCAGCAACATCGGGCGCAGACCTGAGGCTTCGCGCAGAAAATCATACTGGGCCAGACGCAGAGCCGTTGTGAATGTCTTGCATTGTCCCTGTGATCCGGTGCGTCGCATTGACATGCCTTCAAGCGTGATGTCGATGTCGTCGCGATGCGGGCCGACGGAAGTGTGGCGCACAATCTCGTCATGGCGTCGAGCGCTGTCAAGAAGTCTGCCGAGACTTTTTTCCTCACCTGCGTCTGTTGCGTCGAGTGATCCGCGGAATGTAAGGCTGACCGCTTCGGCTCCGTCTCCGGCAATGGCTGTGTAATAGCGGTCTGTCAGCCGGCTGAGTTCGTTGACCCAGCGTGAGCGTGTTGCATGTATGTAGGATGCGGCCATTTCCATAGTCAGCTCGAGCGCTTCATACAGTGTGTGGTCCACGATTCCGTCACGGAGCATCCTGTTGCGTTGTTCCAGCCCGGAATTGTAGCGGATAAGAGCGTCGAGATATCGTTTGTCGCTTTGGGAGATGACCATATTCATCCAACGCCGGCGCTCCTCGCCGGCTCCGCGTATGAGGTCGATGTCCTGTGGCGCCGACATGACGATCGGGAACAGGCCGATATGGTCGCTCAGGCGTGTGTACTCCTTGCCTCCGCGCTTCAGGCTCTTGCGCTTGCCGGCGGAGAGTCCGAGTGTCAGTTCCTCTGCAATGGCGCGGCGGGTGTATGTTGCGCGTGCAATGGCGAAATCCTCACCCCTGCGAATAAGCATCCGGTCAGTTACTCCGGAAAAACTCCGGCAGAAACTGAGATAGAAAATTGCATCGAGAAGATTGCTTTTACCCATGCCGTTATTCCCCAGAAAACAATTGATTTTCGGGGAGAAACCGAGACGGGCTTCCTCGATGTTTTTGAAGTTTGTCAGTGAAAGATTATCGAGATGCACGAGCGTTTTTTCAGACTGCTGTTTTTTTCAATTGCAAAATTAAAAAAAATCTGCCAAATATTGCCTAAATTTGCAGTTATGGAACAAAACACTCCCCGACAGAAAAAAGTTTTGGTGGTTGGTGCAGGCGGCTTTATCGGCGGATTCATTGCCGAAGAATCGCTGCGTCGCGGTTATGACACATGGGTGGCTGTGCGCCGGACGACTTCCCGCCGCTATCTGACGGATCCTCGGCTTCACTTCGTCGAGCTTGACTATGATGACGCCAAGGCGCTTGCCGAGAGTCTCCGTTCTGCCCTGCCCGAAGGAGACCGCTGGGATTATATCGTTTATAACCTGGGGGCGACAAAATGTGTCAACTTCGCTGATTTCAATAGAATAAACTATCTGTATCTCTGCGATTTCGTTGAAGTGCTGCGCAAGGAATCGCTTATTCCAGAAAAGTTTCTCTACATGAGTTCCCTGAGTGCCCTCGGTCCTGGCGATGAGAAGGGTTATGAGCCACTGTCGTCAACGTCGATACCTCAGCCGAACACACGCTATGGAGTCTCCAAGATCAAAGCGGAGACATTTTTGCAGACCTGTCCTGACCTGCCTTGGATTATTTTCCGGCCGACCGGGGTCTATGGTCCTCATGAGAAGGATTATCTGATGATGATCCAGTCGATTGACCGGCATTTCGATTTCGGAATAGGATTCAGAAAGCAGATGCTGACTTTTGTCTATGTCGAAGATCTTGTCGGGGCAATTTTTGACGCTCTGCGTTCTGAACACACTCTCAAAAAGAAATATATAATTTCTGAACCGCGGGCATATACCCAGAGGGAGTTCCGGCGCATTGTTGCCGGATTGCTCGGCGGACGGTTGGTCATTCCCCTGAGATTGCCGCTGTGGGTTGTCTATGCGGCGTCTGCCGTAGCTGAACGCTGGGGTACGCTTAAGGGCAAACCTTCGACGCTCAATCGTGATAAATTCAAGATAATGAAGCAGCGTAACTGGAACTGCGACGTCAGCGATGCGGTTGCTGATTTCGGCTTTGTTTCACGCTTTTCGCTTGAAAAAGGGATGCGTCGTACAGTCGAAGCCTATCAGAAACAAAAAAACAAAGCCTGAAATCAATGATATCGAATTTTCCTGACACACCCAAATGGATGACGGCGGTCATCATTGTCCTTCTGCTTCCTGTTTTTCAGTTTCCCTATCTGGTTGCTTCGGCTCCCGATGTGTCGACGGTGAAGACGCTGGTCTGGATCTATCCATTCTATTGTCTGGTAGCCGCATGGCTTGCCTGGCAGTGTTTTCCTCAGCGCCCTGCCCTGTCATGGATTCTTTTGGCGCTGATGGTAATGTCGCATGTCTCAGTGTGGTGTCTTGTGGCCATGACTCCTTCCGATCTTGATGTTATTGTCTGACACTGTTTTTTAAGAGTCACATATGAAACTATTGATAATAAATGGCCCGAATCTGAACCTATTGGGATTGAGGCAACCGGAAATCTATGGATCGGAATCCATGGATGACTGTCTGAAGCGTCTGCGTCAGCGCTTTCCGGAAATAGAAATCGATTATTGTCAGAGCAACCATGAAGGTGTCATTATCGACTTGATTCACAAGAACGGAATGTCGGAAGCCGGTTGCGACGGAATAATTCTCAATGCCGGCGCTTACAGCCATACATCGCTTGCCATCGCAGACGCGATCGCGTCTGCGATGGTTCCGGTTGTAGAGGTGCATATCAGCAATGTGGCCTCTCGCGAGCCGATCCGTCGGGTCTCGATGATCGGCCCTGTCTGCCACGGTGTTGTCGCTGGTTTTGGCCTTGATAGTTACAGACTTGCAGTAGAGGCGTTTAAAGAGATTGTTGCGAGATGAAGAAGCATTATGTAATGGCTACCGTTGCCGACAATCGCTGCACGCCGGAGTTTATCCGGTCGTTGCGAGATGCGGGGATGGAAAGTGTCAGGATAAATTCCGCTCATGTCAATGCCGGAACCTTCCGCAGAATGGTCGAAATTATCAGGGGAGTCGACAGCGGAATCAAGATCCTGATGGATACGAAAGGCCCTGAAATACGTACGACTGCCCTGCCCTCGCCGGTTCAGGTGGTTGAAGGCGATATGGTCTGTTTCGAATCCGGCTGGGCTGATTCTGTCGCAGGCCACATATTTGTGGCCGTAAGCGGGCTTGAAAGCTATCTGGAGGTCGGCAGGCAGATTCTTTTTGACGATGGAGACATCCGGTTTGAAGTTACCGCTGTAAACGGGACAGAGATCATTTGCCGTGCCATGAACAATGGGATTATGGATTCCAGAAAGACGGTTGCTTTTCCAGGAGTGGAG
>JAIDXA010000013.1 GCA_029058705.1 Paramuribaculum sp.
TAGCAGAATCATCTATAGCTCCTCCGCTGACAATCAATGATGTGGCGTTTGCGGGCGATCGTATCTATGTGGCCACGTCCTTCGGTCTTGTCGAGTTCAGCGCCTCGCGCCATGAGGTTGTGCAGTCAGGCATATATTCGACTCCGGTCAGTGCGCTGACGGTCGTCGGGCAGGATCTCGTGGTGTGGGTCGACGGAAGCATACGCTCCGTGCCTTGCGGAGAGCGCTTCCCCTCACTAAGCTATTTCCGGACAATCGCACTCTGGACCATGGTCGACCGATTTCTTCCGGTCGATGAAAACTGTCTTGTGGCCGTCAACCGCAATGCCGACGGAAGCCGCACGTTCTATCGCGTCACTATCAATTTCGACTCAGGAACTCTACTGGGCTATTCACAGATATCAAGCCATTCCTCATCACTTTCGGTCAGTGCCGCTTCCGACGGATGCTATTATTATGTCGCGGAGGGAAAACTCTTTGCGTTGACAAAGGATAACATTGCCGAAACTGTTGTCGCCGTCCTTCCAGAGGAGTTTGACGGTGCAGTGTGTGCCACAGCCACGGGGCGCGGTGAGATGTGGACTCTGACACGCGACGGACTTGCCTGCCATTCTTTTGCCGGCGGCGGTGCGCCGACTCTTCTCTCGGACCGGTTTCGTCCTGAGGAGTTCACTGTCAAAGAGGTCTGCTATATGACCCCCTCGCCCGACGGACGCCGTCTCTATGTGACCAACAACGGAACATCGGCCTATCGTTTTGATATTCCCGGCGCCGCCGGCTACGACAAGGCTCTGACTGCATCGGTCATCGATCTGGCCTCGGAAGAGTTCCGTGACATAACGCCTTATGGGGTCGACGCCGAACTCCCCGACAATGTAAACCGCCAGAAACGTCTGGGAAAATATCTTTTCTCTCCGACCGGAATCGCCGAAGACCCCGACGACGCGAACACGTTTTATGTCTCCACAACTGTCGACGGTCTGTATAAGTTCACCGCAGGCGAATATGTCGGGCGCTTCAATGAAAAAAACTCGCCTTTGGAAATCCGCGACAACCGAAACATTGTCTATCACGCCAATATCGACCGGGCGGGAAACCTGTGGCTTCATTCGACGACGCTTGTCGACGACGCCAGCCCGCTGTTTATTCTTCCTGCCGCAAAGCGCAGGCTTCCGCCCGACCAGATCAAGCCTTCTGACTGGATCATTCCGGATACAAAATCAGTGAGCTATCTCGGCGGTCACGACATACAGCCGCTCCACCATTCAAACCGCCGCATCTCGATCATTCTCGACCATAATTCCGGATATCATTTTCTGGTCTATGACAATAACGGAACGCCATCGGATTTTTCCGACGACCGTCTGAAGTTGTGGACCCGTCTTGTCGATCAGGACGGCAACACGTTTGATCCGTCATATTGTTCGGCAATCTGTGAGGATCGCAACGGCACGGTATGGATCGGAACGAGCCAGGGTGTCTTCACCATATCCAGTGCTGTCAATGCGATGAACGACAATATGACCGTCCGCCGCGTGAAGGTCCCGAAAAACGATGGCACCAACACTGCCGAATATCTTCTCGGTTCCGATCTGATCTATTCGATATCTGTCGATGCCGCCAACCGGAAGTGGATCGCCACTGAAGCTTCCGGGCTGTTTCTCGTGTCGGCCGACGGTTCGGAGATTCTTGAGAATTTCACGACCGCAAACTCTCCGCTGCCATCCAACAAGATCTACTGCGTCTATGCCGATCCCGTCAGCGGCCGCATCTATGTCGGCACCGAGGAGGGGCTCTACAGTTATGTGACAAACGCAATGCCGGCTCTCGACGGCTACGACGACATAGTTGTCTATCCGAATCCGGTCACACCCGACTATAGCGGTCCGATCTACGTCAAGGGGCTTATGGAAGGTTCGCTCGTCAAGATTACCGATGCTTCAGGAACGGTTGTGTGTCAGGGACGTGCCGAAGGCGGACTTTTCAGCTGGAACGGTACAAACAGCGCCGGAGCGCGTCTTCCGTCAGGCGTCTATTATGTGTTTGCTTCGCAGAATGCCAACGGCTCTCCATCGGGAGGCACAGCGAAATTCATGATAATCCGGTGATCACAGCCTATTTGCCGACAAGAAACCGCAGATAGCGGCCGACCGTCCAGACAACAGGCAGGCAAAGTACGAAGCCCGCGATGGCGAAAAGCAGTCCCGGAAGAATGCCGTCGGTCAGGCGTTCGGGCTCAATGCCGAATCCGAAAAGCATCACACCCTTTATCAGGGCAAACGCCATAAGATGAAATCCGCAGATCAGCAGCGTTCCCCACGAAAGAAACCTGATGAACTTTCCGTCGCCCAGCAGTCGCGACAGCCACGCCGCGATCTGGACCGTCATGATGATTCCGCCCGATGCTGAAAACAGGAACCATACCGGATTGCCGATTTTTCCCATGAAAAAATAGACGGGAGAGTTGAACGAGAACCCGATCTGGAAAAGGGCGAATCCCCCCAACAGCAGAAGCACGTCGGGCGAAAACAGTCTTTCGAAAAAATCAATGTGCGCCCGAACCCAATGGCCCAGAGCATAGAACGTCAGACCCGCCATCGCGGGTGCGAGCGTCATCGGAATCGCAACACCTTCATCCGGCGCAATCAGACTGACTGCCGACGCCGCGCAGAAAAAAACGGTTGCGATTGTCATGTCGTTGGCCTTGGCCAGGCGGTGGAGGGGATAATAGATTGTCTCGACAACGAAAAAACACAGAAGCGACCAAAGCGGAATGTCATGGACCAGTCCCGGCGGCAGGCCGAGCGCCACTGCGATCAGAGGTTCGTGCCATCCGAGTCCGGAACCGGCGTCATTCCCATAGTGCCGGAGCGCAACTGCCCATGCCGCATAGGCAACGGCATTGATCCATAGATATGGGACCACCAGCTGCCTGAAGCGCTTCATCTCGAACTCTCTGTAGTCGGGATTCCGCTCCTGCAGAAAAAGAAATCCGGAAAAGAAGAAAAAAGCCGGCATCACAAACGAGTTGAGTGCGGCTGTCAGTTCTCCGACACAATATGTGTGGAGCAGTACGACAAAAAAGATCGAAAGAGTCTTGGCATAATCAATCCAGCCGAAATGGCGGTCGGGATGTAAGGCGGTGTTGTTTCGGGTCATTGTGAAGTGAAAATGCTTTGTGATCTGTCGAGTGCCGGAGTCGATATCGATGCGGCATCGAGAACCGAATGAAACATGACATCGGTCAGCAGCGAACGTCCGGCATTATTTCGCAGGGCAGCGGTCTTTTCCGGATAGCGGCGCGCATATTCCGATGAATACCAGACGAAACAGGCTGTCGGATGGAGCTGCTCGTAGTCATCGCCATGGAGGTAATTCCCCTCCTCGCCCAAAGCCTCGCCATGGTCGGAGATAAAGATCAGGACGGAATTCAGTCCGCGCAGTCGTCCGACAAGCTGCGAGAGAAAACTGTCGGTGGCAATGATTGTGTTGTCATATGAATTGACCATCTGTTCGCGGGTCAGTTCGCTGACGATCCGGCTGTTGATCTCCGGCCGGTAGATTGCGAGCGAATCCGGATAGTGTGAACGATACCACCAGTGGGACCCTATCGTATGCAGCACGGCCATTTTCCGGCCGTTTCCTCCGCTCAGAAAATCATCTAACGCAGGCAGCAGGTCGGTGTCGAGCCACTTGTCGTAGGCATAGAGCGAACGGGCCGCATTGCAGCGGACAAGCGTGTCTGCCTCGTGCATGAAGTAGGCATAGGTCTCAACCTCATCCTGGTTTGACAGCCACGCGGTCTGATAGCCTGCTTTTTTGAAAAGTGTTATGAACGACTGTTCACGGTAGGCGGTTTCGGGATCCAGCGAATCTGCCCGTGTGACTATATGCGGAACGCTGACATGGGTATAGAGCTGGTCGGTACGCATCCCCGGGAAACTCACAACAGCCGTGTCCGACGCCAGAAACGGTGTGGTTGCACGTCCGTAGCCGTTTATCTGAAG
The DNA here is from genome assembly GCA_029058705.1 of Paramuribaculum sp. Lineage (GTDB taxonomy): Bacteria > Bacteroidota > Bacteroidia > Bacteroidales > Muribaculaceae > Paramuribaculum. The sequence continues at coordinate 4,008 of JAIDXA010000013.1, forward strand.
ATGGTCGGGCCGGAGCGACTCGCCTATGACGAAAATGACTGTCGGGGCCTCTTCGGCCGCTGCAGCAGGGGTGCTGTCGAACGTATGGCGATCCTCGGCTATTGCCCTGCGGTTGGACAGATAATCGCTCATCGCAAAGTAGAATGAATAAGGGATTCTGGCGGTCACTGGTGCTTTGAAACGGCCGATCAGCGTGACCGGCGCCAACGCCGCGACCAGAAATCCGGCAATCCAGATCAACCCGTGGAACGGGGGCGCAACGCGGCGCAGACGGTATCGGGCAATCCAGATCCCGCATCCCAATCCCGCTGAGGTCAGCAGGATCAGTTGTGGAGTGACAACGGTCGACCATGTCGACATGTCGTTTGTAACAGCCAGATCGATGAGCGTGGGCGTCAGCGAGAGCCCGAGTGTGACACGGTAATAGGCAGCCACCGCCGATGCTCCTGCCAGAAGCGGAAACCCCACGGAGAATATCCATCTGTTGACAGCCAGCAGCCCGATGATGGCGGCTGAGGCCGAACTTACCACCGTCCACTGCATCAGCAGATTGACCATTCCCTTGATCCCGGCCACCGGCGAACCGGCAAATTCTATCCCGATAAACACTGCGGCATAGGCAATGGCGCACACTCCCCAGAAGAGTGCAAACGGGACTGGCTGGCGTTTCCTTGACGGGTCTTTGGACATATTGCAAAGTTAGTCCAATTGATCCATACATGCAACCTTTCGGCCGGATTTGGGAGAGCGGAAAAATTTATGTAAATTTGCGTGTCTTATAGTGCGCATGACGCTGCTGCGGCCTGCGCCTTTCCGACACCAGACAGATAATAACCACATCGAAAGATATTTATGGCAACTAACATTCTCGAACTCAGCGAACAGGAAATTGTTCGCCGTGGAAGTCTCGAAGAGATGCGCCGAAGGGGCATCGATCCATATCCCGCTGCCGAATTCACCGTCACGGGCCACACCAAAGAAATAAAGGAAACTTTTTCCGATGACGCTCCCCGCCGCGAGGTGAGCATTGCCGGACGAATCATGAGCCGGCGCATAATGGGAAAAGCTTCGTTTCTTGAAATTCAGGATTCCGAAGGTCGTATTCAGGTCTATGTCAGCCGCGACGATCTCTGTCCGGGCGATGACAAGGACCTCTACAACGTCGTTCTGAAGAAACTGCTTGATATCGGCGACTTCATCGGCGTCAAGGGCTATGTGTTCCGCACACAGATGGGCGAGATCACCGTCCATGCCGAATCGATCGATGTCCTCAGCAAATCGCTTCGTCCCCTCCCCATCGTAAAGGTCAAGGACGGAGTCACCTACGATGCTTTCGACGACCCCGAATTGCGCTACCGCCGCCGTTATGTCGACCTCGTTGTCAACGACGGCGTCAAGGAGATATTCATGAAACGCACGAAAGTCTACAACTCCATGCGCGAGTTCTTCAACTCCCACGGCTACATGGAGGTCGAGACCCCCGTGCTTCAGTCCATACCCGGCGGTGCTGCCGCGCGTCCGTTTATAACGCACCACAACGCGCTCGACATCCCGCTCTACCTGCGCATCGCAAACGAACTCTATCTCAAGCGCCTGATCGTCGGCGGCTTCGAGGGCGTCTATGAATTCTCGAAAAACTTCCGGAACGAAGGAATGGACCGCACCCACAATCCCGAGTTCACATGTATGGAGATCTACGTCTCCTACAAAGACTATAACTGGATGATGAAGTTCACCGAGCAGCTTCTCGAGAAAATCTGTCTTGATGTCAACGGAACTACCGACGTCACCGTCGGCGACAACGTCATTTCCTTCAAAGCTCCGTTCCGCCGGGTGACAATGAGGGAAGCCATTCTCGAACACACCGGAATCGACATTGCCGGAATGGACGAGGATCAGTTGCGCGAAGTCTGCCGCAACCTCGGCATTGAAGTCGATCCTTCGTTTGGAAAAGGCAAGCTGATCGACGAGATCTTCGGTGAAAAGTGTGAAGGAAACTACATCCAGCCGACATTCATCACCGACTATCCCATCGAAATGTCGCCGCTGACAAAACGCCACCGCGACAATCCGGAACTGACCGAACGCTTCGAACTGATGGTCAACGGCAAGGAGCTTGCCAACGCCTATTCCGAGCTCAACGACCCGATCGACCAGTATGAACGTTTCGTCGAGCAGATGCGCCTTGCCGAGAAGGGCGACGACGAAGCGATGATCATTGACCACGACTTCATCCGCGCTCTCGAATACGGAATGCCGCCCACCTCCGGAATGGGAATCGGAATGGACCGCCTCGTTATGCTCATGACCGGACAGACAACCATTCAGGAAGTCCTGTTCTTCCCCCAGATGCGCCCCGAGAAAAAACCGCGCCGCGACAGTGCCGCAGCCTTTGCCGCTGTCGGAGTCAGCGAAGAGTGGGTGCCCGCTCTCCATAAGCTCGGCGTGCTGACAGTCGAACAGCTCGGCGCCACGCCATCGGCCGGAAAACTCCAGCAGGATCTTTGCGGTCTTAACAAGAAATTCAAGCTTGATCTGAAAAATCCCGGAGTCGATGAGGTGAAGGCATGGGTTGCCGCGGCAGCTCCAGCCCAAAACAATGGCGAGGAAGAATAAACTTCCAAGCATGATTTTTTGTTGTGAACATAGATAAAATATGAGCTTTCCAGGCAAAATCGCAGTCATGGGAGGCGGCAGTTGGGCCACAGCGCTGGCCAAACTGCTCCTTGACCATGAAGATGACATAATCTGGTATATCCACCGCGACGACCGCATAGAGGAATTCAAGCGACGCAGACGCAATCCCGCCTATCTGACAGGTGTGGTGTTCGACACATCGCGGATTGAATTCACCTCCGACATTAACCATGCGGCATCAAAGGCCGACACTTTGCTTCTTGCAATGCCGTCGCCTTATTTCAAGGAACAGGTCGACCGAATAACGACCGACATCTCTTCGAAAGCCGTTGTTTCGGCGATAAAGGGAATCGTGGCGGAAGATCAGATGATCATCACCGACTATATGGAGACGCATTTCGGAATCAACACCGGACGCAGTCTGGTCGTTTCAGGGCCTTGTCATGCCGAGGAAGTGGCGATGGGCCACCGCAGTTATCTCACTGTCGGCTGCAACGACATCACGCGTGCCGAGCAGTTTGCAAACGCTCTTGCCGGGCCGCAGCTGAAAACGATCACGTCGTCCGATGTTGTCGGAATCGAATATGCCGCCGTCCTGAAAAACATCTACGCTATATGCGCCGGAATTGTCCACGGACTAAGGGGCGGCGACAACTTTCAGGCAATGGTGGTGAGCAACGCTGTCATGGAGATGCAGCGGTTTCTGATGAAGATTTCGCCCCGGCAGCGAAACATTTCCGATTCGGTCTATCTGGGCGACCTTCTCGTGACGTCCTACTCCCGATTCAGCCGAAACCACAACTTCGGGACAATGCTCGGCCGCGGACATTCAGTCCGTGCAGCCAGAATGGAGATGGTGCAGACCGTCGAAGGCTACTACGCCGCACGGTGCATCCACGAGATCAACCGCCGCTACGGGGTGGCCATGCCGATCATGGAGGGCGTCTACCGGATCCTCTACCACGACGCATCACCCTCCGACGCAATCGCCGAAATGTCGGAAATGTTCATATGAAACGTCTCGGCTCATAACAGAAAAATGCAACCTCTAAATGTTTAAACAGACTATGGATAAACTTAAATTCTCAAACACCAACTCATTAGTGGTGTCAGCGGAAGAAATCAGATCTCTCCTCCCCGAAGCGCAGAACGCGCTCAAAACTGTCGACGAAGCCTCCGGCGCCGGCAATGATTTTCTCGGATGGGTCAACCTGCCGTCGGAAATCTCCGATCTCCAGATCGAAGAGATGCGCGCGACTGCGGCTGCCCTTCAGGACAAATGCGAGATTGTTGTCTGCATCGGTATCGGCGGATCATATCTCGGAGCTAAAGCCGTCATCGAAGCTTTGAGCGACTCCTTTGCCGCCTATCGTCATGAACCGAAATCAACCAAGGTCATTTTTGCCGGACAGAACATCGGCGAAGACTATCTCTATGAACTGCTCGACTATCTGGCCGACAAAAAGTTCGGGATAATTGTAATCTCGAAGTCTGGGACCACGACCGAGCCGGCAATCGCATTCCGTCTGCTCAAAAACCATCTCGAGCAGCGCGTGGGCAAGCAGGGCGCTGCGGAACGCATTGTCGCTATCACCGACGCTTCACGCGGAGCACTTCGTCAGATGGCCGATGAAGAAGGCTATAAGACTTTCGTCATCCCCGACAATGTCGGCGGTCGCTTCTCGGTCCTCACCCCTGTCGGACTGCTTCCCATTGCCGTTGCCGGCTATGATATCAAAGCCCTCGTCGACGGCGCCAGGGCAATGCAGGCCGCATGCACTGCCGACGACTACGAATCCAATCCCGCGCTGTCTTACGCAGCCACACGCAACGCTCTCTACCGTGCCGGAAAGAAAATCGAGATCCTCGTCAACTACAACCCCAAGCTCCACTTCTTCGGCGAATGGTGGAAACAGCTCTATGGCGAAAGCGAAGGAAAAGACGGCAAGGGCATCTTCCCCGCAGCTGTCGACAATTCGACCGACCTCCACTCCATGGGGCAATGGATCCAGGATGGCGAGCGCACGATCTTCGAAACCGTAGTCTCTGTCGCCGCGCCCGACCATGAAGTGGTCATCCCCACCGACAACGCCAACCTCGACGGCCTGAATTTCCTCGCCGGCAAACGCGTTGACAATGTCAACAAAATGGCCGAAATCGGAACCCGGATCGCCCACATCGACGGAAAAGTGCCGAATCTTCTCGTCACCATCCCGGCCCTGAGAGAGGAATATCTCGGACAGCTGATCTACTTCTTTGAGAAATCCTGCGGAATATCCGGCTATCTTCTTGGAGTGAATCCCTTCAACCAGCCAGGTGTGGAAGACTACAAGCGCAACATGTTCGCGCTTCTCGAAAAACCAGGCTACGAAACCCAGACCGCTGAAATCAAAAAGCGGATTAACTGAATCCACTGTCTGTCCACATAAAAATACGGCGCGTTTACCCTCGGTAGGCGCGCCGTATTTGTGTTTTATTGAATAAACTGTGGTTTGAGGCGCAAATGAATGAGATTTAACGAAAAAACTGCGAAAATAGGTTTGTTTATTGAAATAAATGCGTAATTTTGTGGAGTGAGGGTTAAAATGTCCTTATTTAGTCTTCTCGGTGCAAAATCCTATTAATATAATACCATTCAAATATTATTTCTTACATGAAAAAAACTTTATTGTTCTCAGCCGGATTCGCTGCTCTGTCGTTTCTTCAGGGCGGCGCTCAGGAGCTGACAAAAGGCTATCTCGTATGGCCCGAAAGCACTGGACTGCCAGGCTATGTAACGCAATGGAACAATGGAACCGGATCGATCACCATCGACGGTCAGGAATGGGAAGATGAAAACTTCTTCATCTCCCGTGTGAAACCGAAGGTCCGTTTCTACAACAACGCCACTCAGGTTTATCCGGGTATCACTCAGTATGATGCCGTTTCCAACCCCAACGGCAACGACAAACGTATGCTCTGGTGGGTTCCGCTCGGCGATGAAATGCGCAACGACATCCACACCAACGGACTCCCTAACGGTCTGATGGATCAGGAAGTCTTCTCAATGTGGAGCTACATGGACCACTACGGCGACTGGAGTTCGCCTTGGGGATGGGTTCCCGGCGTGTTCGCCGACGTTGCCCACAAAAACGGTGTCGCCGTGTCTGGTGTCGCTTCTGTGCCCTGGAGTTCGGCCGGTCCAAGCTGGACTTCAGCTCTGACCCAGTTCGGTTCGGTCGACGGAACCTCGGTCGCCAAATTCCTCTACTACCACGGTGTGGACGGACTTGGCTATAACTCCGAATGGAGCGGTATCGCGCCTAAAACCTACATCACACCCAACCACGACAAGATCGCAGCCTTCATGGCCGACAAGAACCCGATCTATGAAAACGTCTGGTACGGTGGTACAAACGACAACGGTTCGATCACCTTCGACACCGGCGTTCAGTCCAACTACGCAAATATCTTCCGCAACGCATCGATGTTCCTCAACTATAACTGGAACAGCCCGTCGACAATAGCAAACTCTGTCGCATATGCAAAAAGCCAGAACCGCAACCCCTTCTACATCTATGCAGGTCATAACATGCAGGGTGCAAATCCGGGCTACTCCAACTTTGAGGCATTGGCGAAATACCAGTATTCAGTCGGCCTTTGGGGCGCGCATAATGTCAACATGCTCTGGAAGGACCGCAACAAGCAGGGCTCGTCGACAACCGCAATGCAGCGCACCTATCTCAACATGATCGAGCAGTGGTTCGGAAACGGAAAACGCAACCCGGCAATCAAACAGCCGCTTTATGCCAACACAAACCACCGTCCGAGCGAAGACTGGGCCGGATTCTCGACCGTCATGAGCGCCCGCTCAACCTATAACTGGGATCTGTCGACCGAACCGTTCATCAGCTATTTCAATCTCGGCAACGGTATGTTCTTCAACTGGAAAGGAGAACGCATGAACTCCAACCAGTGGTACAACATCGGTCTTCAGGACTACCTCCCCACATGGCGCTGGTGGTTTGCCCCCACATATCTGCAGAAAGATGTTGAAGAAGGCACCGTGCATCTGGCGGCTGACTTCACTTGGGACGACGCGTTTGTCGGCGGATCCTGTCTTCAGATCGCAGGTACGTCGTCCGACGAATATCTCCATCTCTTCAAAACCGACTTCAGCATCAAGACCGGATCGACCATCACCATCAGCTACAAGCTTCTTGAAGGTCAGGCCGATGTCAGCCTCGTGATGTCTACATCAGCCGATCCTGAAACAATTGTCGGCGAGGAAAGCATGACAATAATGTCTGTGGCCGACGCCGATGATGATACTGACGTTTCCTATAAGGAAGGTGCCGACGGATGGATCACCAAGACCATCAAGCCGACAGCGAAGATTCTCAACACCCTCAGGAACGGAACCGGCGTGATCGGTCTTCACTTCAAGAACGCCGAAAACCTCAAGATGCTTCTTGGTCAGTTTGCAATTCGTTCCAATACGTCGTTCTCGACTCCGGCAATGCCGAAAATCAAGCTTGCCAAAGTCTTTGTCAACAACTATAAAGGTATTGACGGTAAACTTATCTGGAACATGGACCACACCAAAGGCATCGGCGAACCCGTCTATAACATGGATGTCAAGACCTCTATGTTCCGCGTATGGTCTCAGCAGGAAGGCTGCGATCCGGTCATGACCGGCGCGACCACCTCGTGGGCCAACATCATCTTCCAGGCTCCATATTCGGCTGAAGGTGGCAACAAAGTTCGCTTCGGTGTGAGCGCCCTCGGTCTCGACAACGAGTCGGAAAGCGAAATCGCATGGAGCGACTACATGGAACTTCCCGCCTACGAAGGCGTCGACAAGATCCAGCTCAGCAAGCTTGTCATCAAACCGGGCGAGGAATTCTCGCTGTCGTTTGTGGATCCTCTCCACGAAAGCGGAACCTGGACAATCACCGACCCCGACACTGACGAAGTCCTCTTCTCCGGTCAGGGAACCACTGTTGAATGCTCCGGAATCTCACGCACCGGCTCGTTCAATGTGACTGTCAACTGCAACGGCAAGGAACTCTCCTATCCCCGCTTTGTTCCGGTTTCTCCTGAAGAGGTTGGTGCGCTGCCCCAGATCACCGAGCTTGGCTTCGGCGAGGGTGTTGCTTCCGAAGATGTCACCATCGACATCAACGACTCTCAGAAGTTTACCTACAAGGGTCGTCACGCCGACGGTAACATCTCGCGCGGTATCGACCTCAATGAAGGTTGGTTCGGTGTGAATGTCGGCGAAATCGGAATCCAGTCCAACCAGTCGTTCTCTGTTGCGGCTTGGGTGAAATATGACGAACTTCCCGAAGACCGCTCGAACTTCATCACGATCGAAAACCGTGAAACCGGCGGCTGGCCCTACAACCACTGGGGATTCTTCTGGTCGCGTATCACCGGTGAAGGTAAATTCGTACACGACAACATCGACACCGCATGGGGTATGCGCGTCGGTTCTGGAACCGAAGGCTTGCGTCTGTTCTATCGCTATGACGATGCCAAGATCGACCTCGGGGCATGGACTCACGTAGCCGTAGTCTTCGAATACTCTACCGGCAACCTGATGCGCCAGAAATTCTATATCAACGGCGTTCAGCAGAAAATCGGTGCATGGGTGTATATCTATAAGAGCACAATGGAAGGTCTTGTCGGCAGCGAATCAGGCAAGTGGAGCGATCTCGAACGCTGTTTCGGCAGTGCGAACGCTTACGGCTCCGACACATATGAACCCGATTTCATCGCCAACCAGCGTCCGCTTTCGGCGCTCGACTGGATCGCTTTCGGCGGTTCGGCAAGCGGAATCACAGCAACCAAAGGTTGTGTCGACGACTTCCAGGTATGGAACAAGGCTATGACTGCCGAAGAAGTGAAGGCTGCCATGAATGGATTTGATCCTGACAATCTGCCCGCAAACGTGGTCGGCTACTGGGATCTCGAATCAGATCCGATCACTCTCACCGACGGAACTATCGCTATCAGCGGTAAAGCCGGTTCAGCTGCCTCTAAATCGGCTCCGAATGCAAGATGGTGGCCGCAGAACTCTGGTGAAGGTGAAGGTACGGATGTCAAGATTTTCAAGACATCTCCCAGCTTCCTCTCGGGATGTCCCTTCATCTCCGGAACTGCCTACCCCATCGTGACAACTCCGAACTGGTCGGTTCGTGGCGGAACAGTTTCTGCCGCCACCGGTAACGACACTGAAGGTGAAGCTACGCTGAACTTCCGCAAGGCTGGCGACTACGCCGTTCAGCTGACACTCGAAAACGGTCACGGTTCCGACTCTAAGACCTATCCCGTTGTGAAGGTTACCAGCGAAGCGGCTATCGGCGGTATCGCTGCCGACGGTGACTTCGCGACCTACACTGTCGACGATATGCTCTTTGTCGAGTTTGACGCAGACGGCATCTACAACGTTGAGGTCTACAACATGGGCGGTATGCTCGTAGGCAGCAAGACTGCCGATGTTGTGGCAGGCCAGAACGCACAGATCGGTCTCGGCAACGCAGGCGTATATCTCGTCAAGGTTACGAAAGACGGCAAATTGCTCCGCACCGTAAAGGTTATCCGCAAATAAACATCTAGTAAATTCTTGTAAATAAAAAGTGGCCGCGCATCGCGCGGCC
>JAIDXA010000130.1 GCA_029058705.1 Paramuribaculum sp.
CCATCCAAGTCCGGATTTAAGTTCAACACCATAGGCGTGGACACGTTTCACATTGCGGGGCGAGAAAAATCCTTTTGTAGTCGGCAGCCAGATTATCCAGTTGTCGATTCTGGAATCGAACCACGTCGCGCTTCCGCTGAGACTGAAATCACCGGCTTTTCCGGCAAGAAAGCTGAGACCCGCATCATAAGTATAACCCTCCTCCGCTTTAAGATCCGGATTCCCTCCAGGCATGAAATAGAGGTCATTGAGCGACGGGAATCTGTGGTTGCGCGTAACCGAAGCCTTTGCCATGACATTGCCGCGGTGGCTCAGCACAGCGTCGACAAACAGAGCAGGGACAGGAGCGGCCCACTTTTCGCCAAACAGCTCTTCCCTGACAACCACCGACATTCCCAGACGTGATGTCGGCTGCCACTTGGCCGACAGCGAACCCGAGAATTCGACTCTTGCCTTATCGTAGCCGATCATGTCGTCCTGTGCCGACGAAACAACAGCCGAGCGGTCCAGACTCCTGACGAAATGCTGATACACGGAAGCCGATGCTGTAAAATACCATTTTGCCGATGGTGTGTATTCGCCCTCGGCCTGACCATAGAGGGTATTGACCCGCGAACGCGAGCTTGTCATCGAGACCATCGGTTTGCCGGGCGAGGTTGCCCTACGGTAGTCATAGGCAAGCCACGTATTGACATAACCTCCCCGAAGACCGGTTTTCCAGTCCGACCTGGAATGATCCCACGAAACGACTCCGCGAAAAGTCCGTTCACGCTGACGGTTGTCGAAATCTGTTTCATCGGCATAGTCGGTCGTAAGCATCGGCAGTTCGCGGTTTGAATTGACAAACCATGCGCTCATCCCGAAACGGTCGCCTCCACGAGGGATGAAATAAACCTCCTGAAGCAGATGTAAATCCCTGAACGAACCGCTGCGGTTACGCTCAGTGGGATTGTACTGTCCGACGATATTGTGATCGTCATCGTAGATGTTGAGTTTTTTATCGTGATTTGTGTATTTGAAATCGTTGGGCGACGAGGAATAGACAACGCGTGTTGAAGTTGACCATCGGTCATTGCGGAATGTCAGTCGGCCAAACTCGTCGAATGTCCTGAACGATCCGATTCCCTGGATATATCCAAGGCCGAACCCCTCCGGCATATCGGGTGCGGTCCCCAGCTTCACAAGACCGCCGAGACCGCCACCCGCTTCCGTGACTGAAGAGGAGCCATGAAGCAGAGAGGCCCTGTCGACAAAAAATGAAGGGATAGTCGAAAAATCAGTCATTCCGAGCATCGGATTGTTGATTCTCATCCCGTTCCAGCTCACCTGTGTGTGCGAGGCGGAAGTTCCCCGGAATGCAACGGTCGAAAGAGTCGCGCGCCCATATGACTTAACGAAAACCGATGAATTATATGCCAGCACATCTGCCATCGAAAGCGCCACATTCTCTTTGAGAGCTGTCGAGTCGAAGGTCGTTTTCTGAATTCCGATCTCCTTCATCGGGCGTCGCCCGGCTGTGACAACAACATTTCCAAGTTCATGCTTCGGCTCCTGTGCATGCAATCCGGACACGGCCATGACAGCGCCCGACAACATCAATATTTCAAAAGAGTGTCTGCAGGACATATCAATCTGAACCGTAATTTTATTTCCAACAAAACGCGCCAGGCGTTATTCCAACATAAAAAGAGTCGACAGGCTGCCCGAGCCCGGTAAACCGGTAGATCATGCCTTGTTGCTGATAATCTATGGCGTCGGCCACATAGACATCACTCCGGATTGGGTCGACCGTCAGACCGTAGAAACGTGTGGAACGTTCCTCAAGAAACGGTCGCACCGGCGGGCGGGCAGCACGGACATCCATGCGCCACACATCGCGATTGATCCAATAGATTGTGTCGCCGGTCCCGTTTATGGCAAGCCCGGATGGATCGTCTGTGCGACGGAACTGAAACTGGCGCTCGACTTCAAACGTTTCCGTGTCGATGCAATAAAGCGAAGCCGCTTCATAACCTACCGGATTCCCTTCGTAGCCGCCATCGGTCAATGTCCACAGCCGTCCGAGACAATCGCTTACAAGCGACTTCGGCTGGACTCCAACCTCGATTTCGCCGTCGACAGAATCTGTCCGCGTATCTATACGGATGATTTTTTTCTGATAGCTCCAGCAATTGCAATAGACATGGTTGCCGATCTGAACCATCTCCTCTGTCGATCCTTGATCGAACATCATGCCCGGCACGGTTATATAGCCTGTGATACGGTACGCGAGCGGATCAACAATAAAAATCCGATTATCCCATAATTGCGTCACGTAGGCCTTCGTCGGCGAAACAAAATGCATTTCACGCGGCGATGTGAAACCTGTGATCCGCCCGACTTCACGAAATGTAACAGGATCAATCGCAAATATGATATGGGAATTGTTCACAACAACCCACCCCAGTCCGTTGCCCATTGTCATTGACTGGGCGACATCGCCGAGCCTGAAGCCGTTGGCGCGGAAAAAGACTTCGTTGACAACCGAACGGCCAATGGGATCGTAATACGACAGCGACCCGTTTCCATACTGGAAGTTGCCCTCGCAGACTATGAAAAGTCCGCTGCTGGAAACATCGAAATCCTCAGGCTCGCCGTAGTCCCACTTCATGCAGGAACTTACGGCAAGCATAAGGATCAGGAAGATTGTATATGGCCCTGAATGTCTCACCGACAAGGGGCTTTATCAGTCAGCAGAATCCACCGAGACGGTGAAGTTGTCCAGACAGACATAAGCGGGAGTGTTCAGCCCATAGAGTCCGGTGTCCGAGCCCTTGAAGTTAACCTCGACCGCATTGACTTTGCCAAGCGCGCTGAGATCACAGTTGGTCCATTTTGAAATCGTTTCAGTATACGTGGCCGACCCCGGACGATAGTCACACAGATAGAACTCAACAGGAGCGCCACCGTTTGTGGGGTTGCCTTCACTGTCGAATCCATAGAATTCAACTTTGAACCATCCCTCGGCTTCCTGGATATTCTTGCCCGGATCGTTTCCGTAGGGGTTTCCGTTCATCAGGACTCCATAGGCGTAGCTTGAATTGCAGACATCTATTCCCACAACCTGAAGTTCGGCATTGCCGGTAAAATACATGCGTGAGCAGGAACTCATTGAATTAGGATCGGAGTAGCCGGTGGCGATCACGAATGTATCCGAACCGCCGGCACCCGCTTTCGTATTGGCTCCGTCGACAGACTGGAGATTGTAGACCGAACACTGGTTATTGTAGCTGTACCACCAGTCTGCAGCCGACTGATCCGCCGGGTTAGAACGTATGTTCCACTGCGACAGAGCCATTCCGCCGCCATAGAAATCGATTTCATCTGTCCATATGCTCTCGTTGATACCGATATGGAGTCTGACATCCTCTGTCACAGGAAACTCAGCTTCAGTGAACTGAGTCCCGTCGTATCCATAATAAAGATTCGCACCGTAGGATGTCGGGCCTGCAAGAATATTGTTTCCGCCTTCAAAACCGATTTCGACAAGACGCGGACTTTCCGGTCCGTCATCATCGGAACATGAAACGAATCCGAATCCCATTGCAAGGACTACCGCACTGTAGATCAATTGTTTTTTCATCTCTGTTTTTCTTTTATGGGGGTTAAATATGTCTTCATCAACACCGCTGTGCCCCGGATTATGGAGTGGAATGAAATGAGATGAACTGGAAATAACAAACCTGAACCAGACAATGGATAGGACCTTTTCGCCTGTTCAGACGATATATGTCACTACTCCGCCGCCGTATGCGGACCTTTCCTGTTGCCGTCAGATTGAAGCATTTGCCACTTCGTCCATGTCCCGTGGACTCATCGGTTGACGGAATGAATGCAGGTTTTCTGACTTGTTCGGGCTGATGCGCCTTCCCAGCCTGTTGAGGCCAGTGGCTCAAATGCATCTTCCTGTTCCGGCATCGAATCCGGCTGGAACTTACAGCAGCGGGCACTGTCGCGGATTTCCACCGCATTCCCTATGGACATTCATTTCCGGCCACAAAGATAAGTCAATTAACGCTTCCAGCAACGTTAAATTATATTAATAACCTCTTGTGGCTTTCCCATTCAACTACCACTCATCGTATTGTCTGCCACACCGCACACCTCGGTCGAGGATTCGCCAAGCACACCGAGCTGTTGCATCAATCCGCTCTGGATCATTACGAAGTCCACATATTGCAACGCGACAGGCGAACCGTCGGCATAGACCGCATTCGATATACGCAATCCTACACTCTGCCCTTCGCCTCCGGCCGATTCACTGCCTGTTGAAAGAGTGTCGCTGCCGAGATTGTCGGCATAGCCCCACGCAAAAGGCGCAGACGACCATTGTCCCGTCACCGGATCACACGTTCCGTTGGCAGGCAGACAGATTCCGCGGAATGTCAGTGTAGGCGCAGTTGCCCATGCCGGATAGTATGAGCGCTGTCCGTGGGCCGACGACAGATAGTCGACGAAGCCGCGGTTTCCGCGGTTGTCGGTCCACTCCACCGACGTGCCGACACCTGCCGGCTTATAATAGGTGACAGAATAGTCATGCAATGTCAGCGGATTTCCCCATTCACTCCCCTTGAGCTGATACCATTCATCGTCAGGTAATCCGTTTCCGTTGACATCCTGCATGACCCAGACGGTCCCGGGCTCGTTGGAAACCTTGAACGCATTGCCGGCAACTGCGATTTCGGCAACTGACTGAGACAACGGAATGCTATGGTCGAAACCGACAACAATATATCCGCCCCACGCTCCGAGCGACACAAACTGACCGGCATCGATCCTGCTCTTTGCCCATGTAGCTGCCGCGTCGGCCGTCGTCACACCCGAAGACATTCCACCCGCGGCCGAACCATCGCCGATAAACTGTCCCGGCGCCGGCATATATTCCCAGACTTTTGAAACCGAGGGCAACGACCCGGCGGTTGCCGGACGGTAGCGCGCCGACTCGACGCAGTCGACAAAAACGACCGTGACGTCCGCCGACACTCCTTCCGCTTCGACTCTGACACGATACTCTCCAGAAACCGAGGGTGTAAAAAACAACTCCGGC
>JAIDXA010000131.1 GCA_029058705.1 Paramuribaculum sp.
GGATATTGCCCCAGTTACCCTGGGTCTCGACCAACAGTTCCTTCTGACCGAGCTGGACAAGAGCTCCATAGATCGACGCATCACCATGTGGATGATACTGCATCGTATTCCCGACAATATTGGCAACCTTGTTGAAACGTCCGTCATCAAGCGTTTTCATCGAATGGAGAATTCGGCGCTGCACCGGTTTCAGCCCGTCGTCGATATGAGGTATTGCACGGTCAAGGATCGTATAGGATGCATAGTCAAGATACCATGACTGAAACATCCCTCGAAGCTGCTGTCTGACTATATCGTCGGACAAATCCACGAACATGGACGAAAAACCGCCTTCTGACGCTTCCTCAGTCCCGTTCAGCTCGTCATATTCTTCTTCGCTAAAAATGTCTTCGCTCATCTGATTGGTCGTTGTTTGAGAGGGCAAAACATAACTCCGACACCCTCTTTCCACAAAGTTACGAAAATTCTTCCACGCTGCAAAGATTTCAAAACAACATTTGCCGGCAGCATTTTCATCCACACACCGGTCTAATCCGCCAGCGAATCATAGACTGCTTTCAGAACCGCGTTGCGTGGCGACATCTTTGTAAAAGCCTTGTTGTCGCGACTCGGGTTGACCCGGTTCGAAAGGAATATGAAAATCAGATTCTCTGTCGGATCGATCCAGAAACATGTTCCGGTAAAACCCGTATGGCCATAGGTCTTGGGGGAAATGCCCCACGCCTGCTTGCTTACAAGCCTGTCGAAACCAAGCCCGCGGTCGCAGGTCGGACTTTTTGTTTCAGTAAAAAGCCTGACCGTTTCCTCGCTATATATACGCTGATCTCCATAGACACCACCATTGAGCCATGTCTGGAAAAGCCTGACGAGTTCATTGACATTTGAAAAGAGTCCGGCGTTTCCCTGCACTCCACCGGAAAATGCCGCGGTCTCGTCATGAACCGTGCCATGCACATGCTGCTTGCGCAGGAAACGGTCTACTTCCGTAGGCGCAATTTTTTCACGGTCATAGAATTCAAGCGGACGGTAGCCGGTCGAGAATGCTCCGAGCGGATCATATATCGCCGCTTCCACCCACTGGTCGTGAGGCGCCCCGGTAATATTTTCCTGGATCTGCATGAGCAGACAGAAATTAATGTCGCTGTACAGGTACTTACCTCTTGCTTTAGGCGTCAGGTCATAAATAGCGTCCATAATGACACGACGGGCACTGTCGGAAGCATATATACCTTCGGCCACCTCATATGGAAAGTTTTCCGATTTCCGATCTGAAAAGATGTCAGTGCGCAGACGGGCATTCTTATGTCCGTAGACGCCATCCTGAATCTTGACTGTATATGGATCCCGCGCCGAATATTTAAAAGGCTCGCCTTCATAGCTGTCGGGGTCAAGAACCAGGCGGAAAACATTCAGCATCGCCGGAAGCCCCGATTGATGATAGAGCAACTCTCTCATCGTGAGCGAACCGACAGGTTTCCCCTTGGTTTCAGGTATGAATTTCCCGACTTCATCGTCAAGCTGCCAGAGTCCGAGATCATAGCTTTTCATTAAAGCCGCCAACGTCCCGCAGACGTTTGACATTGAAGCCAGATCATAGATCGTAGAATCGTCAACAACCGGCGATGACCCTGCGCGGTCAAGACGCCCGTAACATTTGTCGAGAACAATCTGCCCATCTTTCGCGACAAGAATCTGACACCCCGGCATAGCTCCGGCATCAAGACTCTTTCTGATTATGCCGTCGACAGCAGCCTCAAGATCTCCTTTCATGCCGACCTCCGACGGCTCAGATATCGCTAATCTTTTTTTTTTAAGTCAACACCTTCGCCAAGAGACGCCACGCCCTTGATGTTGACAGGGAAACGACCGTTGACATCTATTCCACCGAACAGAGCCTGTGCAGAAGCGCTGAACAGCTCTTTAGTGTCGTCATAGGCCACCACAAGCGTCGGTGCTGAGGAAAGTCCGGTGAAGCGCTGCATTTTAAATGGATTGATAAAAAACACAGACACCAGCTCCCTGCATGACTTCTGCAATTGCTCATATGCATCTCTGGTCGGCGCATCCGAGTTGAACACTCCGACAATAACCACATCAGCCTTCTTTGCCTCAGCCACTGCCTTTGAAACGGCAGCCGCATCACGAACTGAAAAGACATTTACCGGAGCATATTTTTTACAGACGGCCGCGAACTCATTGGTAGCCGATGCCCCAAGACACACAACCGCTATCGATCGTTCCGACAAATCAGACAGCGGAAGAAGCCCGTCATTGTTTCTTACAACCGTAACCGAAGCTTTTGCCAGACGGTCAAGAAGCCCGCGCGTCTGCGCACTGTTTATTTTAGACTCAAGACCCTCTTTTTTAACATCGGACTGAGATGCAAGCCCAAGTTTATATTTATAGACCAACATCTTGCGACAACGTTGATCAATTTCCCGCTCGGAAATCCGGCCGCTTTTGACTGCATCGACCATTGCCTGAATATCTTTTGAAGGCGACGAGGAATTCAGCAGAACATCCGCACCGGCATTGAAGGCGCTGACGCAATTGTTTTCTCCGGTAGTGGCGGCCCCTTTCATAGCAAGCGCGTCGGTAAAGACCAGGCCGTCAAATCCAAGCTTGTTTTTAAGGACATCTGTTGTAATAATTTTTGACAATGACGCCGGCACTCCGCTCTTATCAAGCGCAGGAACACGAAGATGGCCGACCATCACACCCGACATCCCGGCTTTTGCCGCCTCGACAAAAGGAAGAAAATCGACACTCTCCAGTGTTGCCGTCGAATGATCGACCGACGGAAGCGCCTTATGTGAGTCAACCGACGTATCGCCATGCCCTGGAAAATGTTTTCCAACCGACATCACGCCTCCACTCTCCATCCCCTTGCAGAATGCAGCCCCCGCCTTGGCAACCCGTTCCGGATCTTCACCAAACGAACGGTAACCGATCACCGGATTATCCGGATTTGAATTGACATCAAGAACCGGTGCGAAATCAACATGAATCCCGAGCAACCGGCACTGGCGCGCAACCTCGCGGCCATACTCTTCCAATAAAGATGAATCCTGAATTGCTCCAAGCGCGATATTCTTAGGGAAACGCGGCGAATCGGGAACACGCATATTCAACCCCCACTCGCCATCAAGCGTAACAAGCAACGGCACCCGCGCCTGCCTCTGAGCCTGATTGATCGCACCGGCATATTCTGCGATCCGGCCTTTACCCAACAGAAATCCGCCAACACCATCTTCGACAACATTTTTCCGCATTGTCGCAGCACTGATCGCTCCATTGGAAAAATCCCAGCGAGGAATAAACAATTGGGCTATCCGCTGACGAAATGTCAGTTTCGCCATAACAGAATCTGCCCATGACTCGGCATCGGAAACCGGCTCATTCCCGGTTTTGGAATCGGCCGAATCCGATTCCTCCATATCCGCATCCGACTGCGCCGACGTGCTCAATGCATCCGATGAAGAAGAGCTACTATGACAATCGGCAAAAACAGTGCCAAGAGATCCGACTGCAAGCAGTCCTCCGAAAACAAAGGCACAAAGTTTATATTTAGAATTCATCCTATCAGTTATTTATGCATTCGCAGTGTGCGATCTGCCTTTATTGTTGTTTTTCGATTCTGAAGACAATCAATCATCGTTTCATAGATAATCTCCGGACTTTCCGCAACGGTTTCTCCTTTTGTCATCGGAGTCATGTAGTCCCCGCCACGGGCAAGATAATCGATAGTGGCGACCAAATACTCCTTCTCAGGATCGAGTTCCTTTCCATTGATCAATATTCCCGTCGTCTTGCCGGTCGATGCGTCAAAAGTCACATCTGTGCCCTTGCTCACACCATCGCCACCTCTTGCTGCCATCACATCAAGCGCGTTCCGTAGATCTGCTCCCTTCATGCGTACAACAACAATCCTGTTGTCGAAAGGAAAGATCTGCATAATCGTCCCCTTCGTCACATCACCTTTAGGCATATCGGTTCTGACACCACCTTTATTGACAATTGCCAGATCCACCTTCTTTCCCGCCAGACGAGATCCCTCTTCCTTGACAAAATCGGCCATCCAGTTGACAAGCGACCAATCATCCTTTGTCAGCCCCGGCGATTTCGCAATTTTGTAGTTGCGGAAAAACTCCACTTCCGAGCGGTATGGGCTTAGAATCTCTTCAAGTTCATCATCGGAAGCCTTGTCATAACGTGAATCCACAGGCAACAGACGCGAAAAATATGACAAATCATCAAGATCGATCACAATCTCCCCTACATTCACACCCGACTTGCCAGTCTGAGCAATCAAAACCGGACGTCCTACTGCATTGTCAACCAGAAAATCCGGGTGTTCGTCCGACTGCGGATCTATGACAGTGTGAGTGTGGCCACCTATTATAATATCTATATCCTCGCTCGATGCCGCAAGATCAAGATCGTCGACCAGACCATCTTCAGAATATCCTATATGTGTCAATGCCACAACAAGATCGACCTTTTCATTATGCCGCAGATGCCACGCTGTGGCGTTCGCCGCTTTTATAGCGTCCAGATACACAACCCCCTTGGAGTTCTTGTCGGCGATCATTCCTTTCGGATCGAGATTGATCGCGATGAATCCAATTTTTTTCCCATCGATTTCCCGAACCGAATAGGGACGAAAGATTTTCGAAAGAGGAGTCGCACTCAGATCGTAATTTGTAGACAATTTTTCGGCATTGAGTTTCGAAAAAATCTTCTCAACCTCGTCAACCCCATTGTCAAACTCATGATTACCCAGAATCTGAATGTCATATCCAAGATAGTTCATCAACTTTGCTTCGACCTCACCGCCGAAAAGAGTAAAATAAAGTGTTCCCTGAACCATGTCGCCTGCATCGACAAGCAGAACATTGTCGTGAACATCGCGAACACTGTCAATCAAAGCCTTACGTCTGGACACTCCACCTAACCCCCTGGAATCAGGATCGATCTGGCTGTGGGTGTCATTCGTATGCAGAATGACAAGATCGTCGGCATGCGCCGAAAAAATAGCCGAGACTCCAAAAACAAGACACGGCAACAGGAGTCTGCGATACTGCTTGATATCCATATTTAAATAAAAATTATATCATTCAACGAAATTAATCAAAATTTCCTTACTTGTCAGCTACTTTTTCATTTTTTCACAATCGGATTTGAGCCGACTCCTGAAAACTGATACCATAGCATTCCAACAGAAAACTTCAGCCTGTTGTAATAACAAAAAACGCAACCACTTTTTTTCGGTGATCGCGTTTTTGTGACTCCTACAGGATTCAAACCTGTAACCTTCTGATCCGTAGTCAGATGCTCTATTCAGTTGAGCTAAGGAGCCGAGAGATAGTTATGAAAGTTTTGTGACTCCTACAGGATTCAAACCTGTAACCTTCTGATCCGTAGTCAGATGCTCTATTCAGTTGAGCTAAGGAGC
>JAIDXA010000132.1 GCA_029058705.1 Paramuribaculum sp.
AAGGAACTTCATACTTGAACATTCTAGATAAACCTCACATAAAAACAACTTTATTATGGCAAGCAAACGCGACATTAAGAAACGAATTCATTTCGTTTGCGGCGAACTGGCAATGAACTGTATTTTCGCCATCGATTTTATTGATTCGATCGATAGAGAAAAGATGGACGACATAATTATGGAGATAGCCTCTCTTCAGCGCAACAGCATAAAGCGCCTAAGTTTCAGTTTTGACAGAAATGCTTCTGATTTTGCATCTGGCGCAGAGTACCGAAAATCATTAAACGAATACAAGAAACTGGCAATCAAGTCTCTCTCGAACGAGTTTAATCAAAAAATTGCAGAAATAGTAAAAAAAATGAACTCACTTCTATCGGCTGAACAACGCGAAATCAACAAACAAGCCATCAAACAGTAGGTTCAAAACAATGAACATAAGCAAGTTTCTATTAAGGATATTCGGATGGAAAGTGAAAATCACAGTCCCCGACTATCCTAAATGCATTATTTGTGTCGCCCCACATACAAGCAACTGGGATTTCATCATAGGAAAACTGGCCTATGCATCCGTTGGCAGAAAGGCCGGATTCCTGATGAAAAGTTCTTGGTTTTTCTTCCCGTTGGGGTTCTTGTTCAAATCCATCGGTGGAATCCCGGTTGTGCGCGGAAAAAAAGGATATTCACTTGTCGAGCAGCTGATTGCCAAATTCAAATCCTGCGATCGACTGACTCTGGCCATAACTCCTGAGGGCACTCGTGCAAGAACTTCTGATTGGCATACCGGCTTTCTGCGTATTGCCTATGCAACCGGCGTGAAAATCGCGTTGGGCGCCATTGACTTTTCGAAGAAGGAAGTGACGATTGCCGAGACATTCTCGCCTGTGGGTATCATTGATGAGGATATGAAACAGATCAAGGCCTACTACAAAAAATATACCGGAAAATATCCTGAGAAATTCTCAACCGAATAATTCCGTATTTAACATGCAAGACAGTTAACACCTCGCGTCTAATGCCAACAGAAAATCTGAATGTGGCACTGCTGCCGCTTGACATCCGCTTTGCTCAGCCCAAAGCCAATCTCGATATGGTGTGTGACCGTATACGTACACTTCCAAAAGACATCGATCTGGTCGTTTTGCCGGAAATGTTCAACGTCGGATTCGGAGAATATCCCGATGGAGTACTCCATTTTGCAGAGCCCGATGACGGCCCGACAGTTGAAACAATGAAAATTCTTTCACACGAATTGTCAATTGCAATTTGTGGAGGTTTCATCGGAAAAAATGGGGATTACATCTATAACAGGTGCTTTTTTGTTGCCGACGGCAAAACGATGGGATTCTATAATAAACGTCACCTTTTCTATGGCCCCGAATCCAGATTGTTCACTCCCGGAACGACGCAACCGCCTGTCATTAACTACAAAAGTTGGAGAATTCGTCCATTCATCTGTTTTGATCTCCGGTTTCCTGTCTGGACGCGAACGACAGGCAACGATGTAGATGTCATGATATTCATCGCCAATTGGCCACACGCCAGATACTACGCGTGGAGACATCTCTCCATAGCGCGGGCAATCGAAAATCAGGCAGTAGTTTTGTCCTGCAACCGCGAAGGTGAAGACTTTTACGGCAAATACGAGCGCGGAGACTCCTTGATTATCGACTCGTATGGCAATGAAATCGGGACAACCACTGACGACGGAACCATAATGGCAACGCTATCGTTCGAATCATTCAATACAAGCAGAAAAAAACTGCAGCCGTGGAGAGTTGCAGACTGTTTTGAATTGAAATAATTGTAAACGCAGCAGAACGCGCGGTTCGCAATGACTCGATAATATATTTTGCCAGATTGCCATATTGTTGTATTTTTGTGGTTAAGTATTGATAAAGAACAATGAAACAAATCATAATAGGCTTACTCACTGGTGTCACAATCTTCTGCGGCATGGATGCTGTCGCACAAAACACGGTTGTTAGACCTCAGATGCAAAAAAGCACGCACAAGCCCGCCTACAATGTAAAAAACGTATCAAAGCGTTCGACTCCCCGACAAGCCACTCCTTCGACGGAGGCTATCTACAAAAAACTTGCAGACGAATACACGTGGAACAGCGAGCTGTCCGATGGAATGATACTTGTCTCTGACGGAGACAAATTCGGGTTTGTAAACCGTCTTGGAGAAGAAGTGATTCCGTTGTTTTTTGATGGAGCAAGCGATTTCTATGACGGAGAAGCTGTAGTCGTAGCCAATGAGCAAAGCGGAGTCATTGACCATAGCGGAAATTACATAATCCCTGCAGAATATGAATATATCTATCCTGTTTCCGAAGGATTCTACTGCGTGAAGAAAGGAGGTAAATGGGGATATATCGACAAGCATGGAATTAAGTTGACGGAT
Organism: Paramuribaculum sp.; assembly: GCA_029058705.1. GTDB lineage: Bacteria > Bacteroidota > Bacteroidia > Bacteroidales > Muribaculaceae > Paramuribaculum. The sequence continues at coordinate 2,407 of JAIDXA010000132.1, forward strand.
ATGATCTATGATGCAGCCTTCCCATTCGCCGGTGGGCTTGGCGTTGTCCAATCCGCAACGAAACAAGGTGCGATTGACAAGGCCGGTAATGAAATCATACCGGTCGTGTTTGATGTGGTTGAGATTGACGGTGAGACTGACATTCCCGTCGGGGTGGAGCTCCGCGGACGAACAGCACCGATTGACAGCACCTTGAATGTGGATTTTTCGAAACTCTACGACGAAATATCGGATTTTGGCAAACTTGGCCCGAAAGATCTTGCCTTGGTCAAGATAAACGGCTCATTTGGAATCGTCAATAAAAAAATGCACGAAGTGGTAGAACCACGCTACCAGCTGATCGCACCCTTTCGCCACGGATTTGCAAGAGTGAATAGAAATGGGCGATACAATTTT
>JAIDXA010000133.1 GCA_029058705.1 Paramuribaculum sp.
TACAGATCATTCCTGTCCGATCCGACGACGGTCGCGAAATCCGCAGAGCCTTCATTCCCGACCCGGGCGACATCCTCCTCTCGGCCGACTACTCCCAGATCGAATTACGACTGATGGCACATCTCTCCGAAGATCCGGCCATGATCGAGGCCTTCCTTTCCGGCGCAGACATCCACCGCGCCACAGCCGCAAAAATAAACCATCTCCCGATCGAAGAGGTCACCGAAAACCAGCGACGCGCAGCAAAAACCGCCAACTTCGGAATCATCTACGGAATATCCGCTTTCGGGCTCTCCGAACGCCTCGGAATTCCGCGAAACGAAGCGAAAGACCTGATTGCCGGTTATTTCCGCACATATCCCGAAGTGAAAAATTATATGGACCGCAGCATCGAATACGCTCGCGCAAACCGATTCGTCAAAACCGTCAAAGGACGCAAACGAATGCTCCCTGACATCGACAGCCGCTCTGCCGTCATACGCGGATATGCCGAACGAAACGCCATCAACGCACCCCTCCAGGGTTCCGCCGCCGACATCATAAAGATTGCGATGATCAACATCTTCAACGAACTGTCGACTCGAGCAATGCGTTCAAAAATGATAATGCAGGTCCACGACGAACTCGTCTTCAACGTCGTGCCTGAAGAACTCGACGAAATAAAACAGCTCGTTGTAAGCATGATGGAAAACGCTTTCTCCGCCAGAGTCCCGCTCGAAGTCGCTGTCGGAACTGGCAAAAACTGGCTCGAGGCCCACTGATTCAACAACTTCACATGAAACGATACATCCTGACAATCCTGACATGTCTGACTGCGCTGATCGCCATGAGCGCACGGACCGATATCGACAATGTCCCGAACGTCCATCTGACCGACCGGAACAGATTTGTCAGCAACCCCGACAACATCCTGTCGGACGAATGCGTCGACTCTCTCGACGCAATGCTCTCACGAACATGGAAAGCCTCTTCGGCCGAACCTGTCGTGATAGCCCTCTCCGACATCCCTGAAAAATACCAACTGATTGACTTTGCAGTAGCCCTCGGCGAAAAATGGGGCGTAGGAAAAGCCGACAAAGACAATGGCGTCATAATCCTTCTGGTTACAGACCGCCGCCAGATAACCATTGCTCCCGGAAAAGGCGCCGAAGGAGTGCTACCCGACATTGTATGCAACCGGATCATACGCGACGACGCAATTCCCCACTTCCGGGAAGGAAACTACGATGGCGGCGTCTTGGCCGCCACTTCGGCCGTTTGCAGAGTGCTGACAGACCCTCAATATGCCGAAGAACTTAGCTCCGCACAGACAAA
>JAIDXA010000134.1 GCA_029058705.1 Paramuribaculum sp.
AGGCTGTGTAGCGTTAAATCCGCGGGTGATTAGTTTAGAGATAAACCCGATTGATGATTTCATTCCCCAGGCCATCACTCCGGCCGCGCATCCGACCAATGCGCTCAGAATGAAGATAAGAGGCCTTTCCGGGATGCGGCGTCTGGTCAGTCTGATTGTCCGGGAAAAGAATGACGTCTCTTTGCGTGATGATGTTGACTGCTGTGGAGGAGTCATTGTTCTTGCGTTTGTGTGTTCAGGGTATGCTTGAGTTCAGCATATAAAGAAAACGCCATCCCACGGCTTAATGTTTTATTGTGTTGAACCGCATTGATCAATGACAAATGTAGCCCTCGTAAATATAGCGCTGAGTGAAAATGGATTTCACACAGCGCTATGGCTTGGTATGCCCATAGGGAGTCGAACCCTAATCGGCGGAACCGGAATCCGCTATTCTATCCATTGAACTATGGGCACATCTGGATTTTCAAATTTGCCGAAACGGAATTCTTTCGGCTTATTCGGTGCAAAATTACGTCTTTTTTTGTAGTTTTGCAAAAAAAAGCGACTAAACAATGGATGTCAGAATCGAACAGTCATGGCGCGAAGCCCTTGCGGAGGAATGGAACAAGTCTTATTTTGAAGATCTTGTGGGGTTTGTAAAGGCGGAATACGCCTCTGCAACGGTTTTTCCACCGGCGGGAAAAATCTTCGCGGCATTCGACGCTTGTCCGTTCAATGAAGTCAAGGTGGTCATTCTCGGCCAGGATCCCTATCATGGTCCCGGTCAGGCCAACGGGCTCTGCTTTTCGGTTGCCGACAATATTCCGATACCGCGTTCGCTGGTGAATATATTCCGTGAGGTCAGAGACGACACCGGAGCACCTGTGCCGGAATCAGGCAATCTGGAACGGTGGGCTCGTCAGGGGGTTCTTCTTCTTAACGCCACACTGACGGTCCGGGCTCATTCGGCGGGATCGCATCAGGGGCGTGGCTGGGAACGGCTGACTGACAGGGTTGTCAGTCTTTTGTCGGGACGCCGTAATGGACTTGTCTTTATATTGTGGGGCAACTATGCAGGCCGCAAGGCTGAGTTGATCGACCGATCCAGACATCTTGTGCTGACATCGGCCCATCCGTCGCCCCTGAGCGCGTCGCGAGGTTTTTTCGGCAATCATCATTTTTCCAGGGCAAACGATTATCTGGTCAAACAAGGAAAAACTCCGATACGATGGTGAAATATTTCCGAAAAATATTTACTGCCGTCGGACTCATGATTTCGGTTTTGGCCGTATCGCAGGTCAGGGATACCCACACGGCGATTTTTTCGTCTTCGTTCAAGACACTGCAGACAAAGGTCAATGGCGACGACCAGTTGCCTCCGGTCATAATTATGGGCAGCGACGATGTCCTGGCAATTTCGTTTGACGAACTTGCCTCAGACCGTCGCTATATGCGTTATGAGCTGCTTCACTGCAATGCGCTTTGGGTTGTCGACGCGTTGCTGCCTTCGGATTATGTCGACGGGTTCAATGAAGGTTACATAGAGGATTTCCGATTTTCGGAGGCCACGCTTGTCCAGTATGTACATTATGAACTGACGATTCCTGATCCGGCAGTAAGAATAAAGCTGTCGGGCAATTATCTCCTTAGAGTCTATGATGAGAATGATCCGGACGAAACCATTCTTCAAGTCCGTTTTTCAGTTGTAGAGCCTATGATGAGCGCCACTGCCGGTGTGACATCGAGGACCGATGTGGATTATAACGGATCTCGTCAGCAGCTGACAGTCGGGGTCGACGCCAAGGGTGTTGCGGTCAACAACATGATGAACGATCTGATTGTCGTTGTCGAGCAAAATGGCCGCCAGGACAATGCTGTCGCAATTACAACGCCGACCCGTATAGCGGGGAGTGTCGCATGGTGGGAGCATGTTCCTCAGCTGATATTCGACGGCGGTAACGAATACCGCCGCATGGAGATCATTTCGACAAACTATCCTGGAATGAGGGTGGCGGAGATTTCGTTTGCCGATCCGTTCTATCATTTCACGCTTGAGACGGACCAGTCGCGTGCTGATCTTGATTATGTCTACGACAGCACACAAAAAGGACGTTTCCGCATCCGCGAATATAATTCCGACGATTCAGATGTGGAGGCCGAATACGTTCTGACTCATTTTTCGCTGGATATTCCGGAACAGAAGAATGTCGACATCTTCATCGACGGAGATCTGACCCTCCGGCGCTTTTCTCCGGAAAGCCTTATGGTTTTCAATCGTGCCACCGGGCTTTATGAAGCCACTATGCTGCTGAAGCAGGGTGCTTATAATTATCAGTATCTTGCGGTTCCGCGCGGAGCATCGACCCGAGGGTCGACCTCAGTTGTGGAAGGCGACCGGTATCAGACAGCCAACGAGTATTTAGTCAAAGTTTATTTTCGCCAGCCTGGTTCACGCTATGACCGGCTTGTGGCGGTTACATCGGTTACGGCCGGAATATAAAATTAATGGATAATACAACAGAAGAAATAATGCTTCAGATAAATGATACATTGGTCACGCTCGATCTTGCCGAACGTTTTTTTCAGTGTGATCTTGGGAAATGTCTGGGTGAATGCTGCATCGAAGGCGATGCGGGCGCTCCGATCACAGAAGAAGAATATGAGGAACTGAAAAAACTCAAGGATGTCGTGTGGGACGATCTGCTGCCGGCAGCACGCCGGCGTATTGAGGAGGCCGGCGTCGGGTATGTTGACGAAGAGGGCGATCTGGTAACCCAGATTGTCGACGGCCGAAACTGTGTGTTCACGACTTATGCTCCGGGCGGCATGTGTCTGTGTGCGATTGAAAAAGCATATCGTGAAGGCCGGTGCGGGATGCGCAAGCCGATGTCGTGCTATCTCTATCCGTTGCGGCTCACGGAATATCCGACATTCACCGCCGTAAACTATCACCGCTGGAAAATATGCCGGTGTGCGGAAGTGCTTGGAAAAGCGAACGGGACTCGACTCTATCAGTTCATGCGGAAGCCTTTGATCGAGCGGTTCGGCCAGGAGTGGTATGATGAACTCGCGATGGCATGCGAGGCTTATCTTGCCGAAAACGGGGAATGATCAGATTTTCCGGATGGCCAGCTGCAGGACAATGCCGCGCGAAAGCAGGTAAGCAAGAAACGCTATCCAGAGGCCATGGTTGCCGATGCGTGGAAATAGGATCATGTAAAGGGTGAAATAGACGGCCGCTCCTATGCCCATTGACGCCAGCATGACACGTGTGCGTGTCATGCCTATCATGATTCCGTCGCCGACAAAGGCCATGAAACCGAGAAGCGGAATTGACACGGCCCATCCGAAAAACTCTTTTGAGCGCGCCACGACTTCGCCATCGGAACTCAGGAGGGTCAGGAATGTGTCGCTTCCTATGAAATAGATTGCAGTGAATATAATAGAAGCTATGGCTCCGACGATTGTCAGCGAACCTATGGTCTGTCGCAGCCGTGTTGTGTTGCCGGCGCCTATATAACGGCCGCAGAGAGCTTCGCCAGCAAACGCAATACCGTCCATCATGTATGAGAATATTGTGAACATCTGCATCAGCAGTGTGTTGACGGCAAGCATTACAGTGCCCTGCATGGCGCCTGTGCGGGTGAACCAGAGTGTTACGGCAACAAGGCATAGTGTACGCAGGAAAATGTCGGAGTTTATTCTCAGAAACGAGTTCAATTCATTCCAGTCCAATAGTTTCTTTAAGCTGATACTGACCATGCCGTATTTCCGTATGGCGGTGGCGGATCCCATGATAAATCCGCCCCATTGGGCTGAAAGAGTCCCGAATGCGACTCCACTGATTTTCATTCCCGCTCCGTAGACAAGCGTCAGCGACACGGCTATATTGAATATATTGATGAAAATCGAAATCCACATGGGAGTCCGCGAATTCTGAAGGCCTATAAACCACCCCGTCAGGACAAAAGTCCCGAGCACTGCCGGAGCTCCCCATATGCAAATGGAGAAGTATTCCAAAGCCATTTCGCGTGCGGCCGGTTCTGCATCTATGAAATCGAGGAGCATGCGGCCTATTGGCTTACTGAGTGATATAAAGGCCATCGCGATGATGAACGCGATGGCCATTGCACGTTTGACAACAGCATGAACAGCGGTCAGATTTCCAGCTCCGAATGCCTGGGCGGTTGTGCCGCTGGATCCCATACGCAGAAATCCGCAGAGCCAGTAGAGCATGTTGAACATTGTTCCGCCGACGGCGATAGCCGCTATAAAGACGGCCGAACCCATGTGGCCGACAATGGCCACGTCGCAAAGGGCGAGGAGGGGAGTGGTTATGTTTGTCACCACGGCCGGCAGTGACAAAGCGGCTATCGATCGCAGGAGCTGTCTGTCCAAGCTGTCTGGTTGGAATTATTTTGCGGTTTTTGCCCGCATGCTGTCAGAGATAAGATAGATTATAAGACCTATGTAGACAATAAGTCCGAGCAACTGGTTGATCCAGGTTTCCATTTCGATGGTTCCTGTGTAGCCTACAAACCGGGTAAGCGCGGAGAAGACGCCGAAGAGCGCACCGCCGGCAATCATACCGGATGCAATCAGCGTTCCGCGGTCGCGGCGTGCGTTGTTCAGAGCTTCATCGTTGCTGCGAGAGCCGACATACCAGGAGATGGCTCCGCCGACGAGCATGGGGGTGTTCAGGGGCAGCGGGATGAACATTCCGAGGCAGAACGCCAGAGCGGGAACTCCGAGCCAGTTGAGCAGGAGCGCGAGCACGGCGCCGGTCATGTAGAGGATCCAGGGGGTCTCGCCTCCCATCATGATCGGTTCGATCACTCCTGCCATTGCGTTGGCCTGAGGGGCTACGAGTGCGTCTTTTCCGGTGAAGTGGTAGACATCATTGAGGAGCAGGATCACACCGCCGACAGTAGCTGCGGAGACGAGTGTGCCGAGGAATTTCCAGCTTTCCTGCTTTTTGGGAGTAGAGCCGAGCCAATAGCCGATGTTAAGGTCGGTTACAAAGCCGCCGGCCATAGAGAGCGCGGTGCAGACAACTCCGCCGATTATCATTGCGGCGACGATTCCGGAAGTTCCGGTTATGCCTATGGCGACGAAGATTGCCGATGCGACAATGAGGGTCATGAGTGTCATTCCGGACACGGGGTTGGACCCAACGATGGCGATGGCGTTGGCGGCTACAGTGGTGAACAGGAATGCTATGACGGTCACTACAATCCATGCGACTGTTGCCTGGAAGATGTTGTGTAGGACGCCAAGCCAGAAGAAGAGGAATACTGCGACAAGAGCCAGTCCCATGAAGAAGACAATGTGTTTCATCGAGATGTCAAGCTGCCAGCGCATGGTTTTTGTTCCGGCTGATCCTCCTTTGAATTCGCGGACAGCAAGTCCGGCAGCCTGTGCGATGATTCCGCGGGATTTGACAATTCCGATTATGCCGGCCATGGCAATGCCACCGATTCCGATCATTCTGGCATAGGTGGAGAATATTGTGTCGGGATCCATGGCGGTTATCTCAGCTGCGCCATATGTGCCCATAAGGGGGATGAGTACCCACCATACGAAGGCGGATCCGGCAAAAATGACGAATGCGTATTTCAGTCCGACTATATATCCGAGGCCAAGCAGGGCGGCGCCGGTGTTGCAGCTGACGACGAGTTTTGTCTTGTCGGCGAGAGTCTGTCCCCATGAGGTCATGTAGGTGGAGATGGTTTCGGCCCATAGTCCGAATGTGGCCACGACATAGTCGTAGATGCCGCCAATAAGTGCGGCGATGACGAGCAGCCGGGCCTGTCCGCCGGACGCTTTTGCGTTCTGACCGCTCATAAGCACCTGGGTTGTGGCTGTTGCTTCGGGGAAAGGATATTTCCCGTGCATGTCCTTGACAAAATATTTTCTGAACGGGATGAAGAAGAGGATTCCGAGTATGCCTCCGAAGAGTGAACTCAGAAAGATTTCAAGGAAATTGACTGTGATGTCGGGATGTGAGCTTTGGAGGATGAACAATGCCGGGAGTGTGAATATGGCTCCGGCGACAATCACACCTGAGCAGGCCCCGATTGACTGGATGATGACGTTTTGTCCGAGAGCGTTGTCTTTCTTCAGCGCGCCCGACACCCCGACAGCGATGATCGAGATCGGGATGGCGGCCTCGAAAACCTGTCCGACTTTCAGTCCGAGATATGCTGCCGCGGCACTGAAGATTACGGCGAGGATGAGCCCCATTGTTATTGAATAAGGTGTGGCTTCCGGATAATCGCGGGCCGGATGCATCACCGGCCTGTAGTGTTCGTCGGCGCCAAGCTGGCGGAACGCGTTGTCGGGGAGTTCGACCGGATCGGCGTCGAGATAGACTTCTTCCGGCAATGTTTCTTTTTCTTGCATTGGTGAATTATGATATATTGGTTGATTTTATAGTCTATTGCCGGTTTCCTTCAGCAGGCCTGGAGAGGAGTTCCATCGAGTCGACGTAGATTTCGGTGACTGTATGCTTTATGGTGTTGCGGTCTTCCCATGTCCGCGTGCGCAGTTTGCCTTCGACGTAGATTTTGGATCCTTTTCTGATGTAGCGTTCGGCAAGGGTTGCATAACCGTCCCACATGATGAGCCGGTGCCATTCGGTGCGTTCCGGAGTCTGCTGTCCGTTTTCCAATGTCCGGGCCCTATCGGTTGTCGCGAGGGTCAATTCGGCTACCGGTCTGTCGCCGACATATCTGATCTGGGGATCACGGCCGACATTTCCTATAAGTATGACTTTATTTACTGACATTCTTGAAGATGGTGGCTCTTGTTTATTATTTGCAAAATTAGCAAAAATCACTCAAACAGCCTGCCTTGCATTCCAAAAAGTCGGATTTTTTGTGGTGATGGACTGGTGTCGGGGGCAGATCTTAACATTATTTGCACAAAATGGTTGGCAGTCGGGCCGGTTTTTTAGAAATTCAAACTCTTCGGGCGCGAAAATGTTATTACCTTTGTAGACTGAAAAAAGCATGCCGGAAGTTCCGCTCCCTTTGTGAAACGGTTGTATGATCTCCGGCCAACCCCAAACCACCAGAACTATGTCCAACGTAACCAAAGAAGCCGCACTCAAATATCACCGGGATCCGCGTCCCGGGAAAATTGAAACAGTACCGACAAAGCCTTATTCAACCCAACACGATCTGGCGCTAGCATATTCGCCGGGAGTGGCGTATCCGTGTGAAGAGATAGAAAAACGGCCTTCGGACGCGTATGAATATACCAACAAGGGCAATCTTGTAGCCGTTATCTCGAATGGCACTGCCGTGCTTGGTCTCGGAAATATCGGGCCGCTTGCCGGGAAGCCGGTTATGGAGGGAAAGGCACTTCTGTTCAAGATATTCGCCGGACTGGATTGTTTCGATATCGAGGTCAACGAATCGGATCCGCAGAAATTCATTGATGTTGTCAAGGCTATCGCTCCGACGTTTGGAGGGATCAATCTTGAAGACATAAAGGCTCCGGAATGTTTTGAGATCGAACAGAAGTTGAAGGCGGAGCTTGATATTCCTGTGATGCACGACGACCAGCACGGGACGGCGATCATTTCGGCTGCCGGGCTTCTGAATGCATTGGAGATACAGGGCAAGAAGATTGAAGAGGTCCGTCTTGTTGTCAATGGAGCGGGCGCTGCGGCGGTTTCCTGCACACGGCTTTATATGGCTCTTGGAGTGCGCAAGGAAAATATCGTGATGTGCGACAGCCGCGGAGTTATCAATGACAAGCGGGAGGATCTGAACGCGCAGAAGCGTGAGTTTATCACGACACGGGAGGTTTCCACCCTGGCGGAGGCAATGGTCGGTGCCGATGTCTTTCTGGGTCTTTCGGTCAAGGATGTTGTCACACCGGAGATGGTGCAGTCGATGGCGTCGCGTCCGATAGTGTTCGCTTTGGCCAATCCGGATCCGGAGATAGCCTATGACGCGGCTATGGCATCGCGTCCCGACCTTATTTTTGCGACCGGACGAAGCGATTATCCGAACCAGATCAACAATGTTCTCGGATTTCCGTACATATTCCGCGGGGCGCTTGATTCGGGGGCTTCGGCGATCAACGAGGAGATGAAGCTTGCCGCGGTGCACGCTATCGCGGCACTCGCAAAGGAGCCGGTTCCGCCGGTAGTCAATACGGCCTATGATATGACAGACATTCATTTCGGCCGCGATTATATTCTTCCGAAGCCGCTTGATCCCCGGCTGCTGACCACTGTAGCCCCTGCGGTTGCCCGTGGCGCGATGGAGAGCGGGGTTGCCCGCCGTCCGATCACAGACTGGGAAGCATATGACGAAAAGCTGCGCAAGCTTATGGGTTACGACAACAAGATGATGCGCCGCATATTCGATCAGGCCAAGAAGCAGAAGAAGCGAGTTGTGTTTTCGGAAGCCAATACAGACAAAATGCTCAAGACAGCGGTCATCGCCGCGAAGGAAGGAATCCTTGAACCGGTTCTTCTCGGCAACGAGGAGATGATCCAGAAACGTGCCGACCGTCTCGGGCTCGATATATCAGGCCTTGAGATTGTCAATCTGCGTCATGACCGCGAGGCCGACCGCCGTCAGCGCTATGCGGAGAAACTGGCGGAGAAACGTCAGCGCGACGGTCTGACCATGCCTGAAGCTCTTGAAAAGATGTTTGACCGCAATTATTTCGGCATGATGATGGTTGAGGCGGGCGATGCCGATGCATTTCTCGGCGGTACGTATTCGGCGTCGAATGCAGTCGGCGACATAGCGCTGGAGGTTGTGGGCGTGCGCCCGTCGTATAAACATTTTGCCGCGTTGCATATCGTTACGACAAAGCAGGGAACTTTTTATCTATCCGACACGCATGTCAATAAGAATATGGACACGGAGACACTTTTCGATGTGGCGCGCCTGACCCGCAATTCGGTTGAATATTTTGCCGAAAAGCCTGTAATGGCTATGCTGTCATATTCGAGTTTCGGATCGAGCAAGGAGGAGGAGTGCAAGCGTGCGGGCGATGTCGTGGCCATGCTCCACGAGCGCTATCCCGATCTGCTTGTCGACGGCGAGATGACAATCCGCTATGCGCTCAACAACGAGCTGCGTGACCGCACATTCCCATTCAACAAGCTTAAGGGGGAGAAGGTGAACACTCTTGTTTTTCCCAATCTCAGTTCTGCAAGTTCGGCCTACCGTCTTTTGCTTGAATTCGGAGTCGGCGACACGATCGGCCCGATCCAGATGGGGCTCAACAAGGCGGTTCATTTCATCAGTGTTGATGCTCCGGTGCGCAGCATCCTGAATCTTGCTGCAATAGCGGCGCTCGATGCCCAGGTAGCGGCTGCCGGCGCACCTTCAATTGACAAATAATGAAGAGAATCGGTATACTCTCCGATACGCATTCCTGCTGGGACGACCGCTATGCCAGACATTTCGCTTCGTGTGACGAGATCTGGCATGCGGGCGATGTCGGGGATGTCGACACGCTCCGCCGTCTTGAGGAGATTGCCCCTCTGCGAGCAGTGAGAGGCAATATAGATCATGGCGACGTTGCCCGATATTGTCCGGAAATGCAGTTGTTTGAGGTTGAGGGCGTGAAGGTCATGATGATCCACATAGGCGGCTATCCCGGCCGTTATGCACCCGGGGTGAAACGGATGCTCCACCGGGAGAATGTCAAACTGATGGTTGCGGGGCACAGCCATATACTTAAAGTGATGCCCGACCATGAACTCGGACTTCTTCATGTCAATCCGGGGGCGGCCGGTTACCATGGCTGGCAGAAGGTCAGGACGCTTGTCAGGCTGACGCTCGACAACGGAACGATAACCGACCTTGAGGTCATAGAGCTGGGACGCCGTCCGGCCTGATATTACAAACATACTCCACAATGAAAAAATTATTCTATTTTCTTTTCGTTTCCATTGTTTTCTGTCTGGCAGCCTGCAAGACGACGGAGGCCAACTATAAAGCCGCATATGAAGCCGCCCGTGAGAAACAGCTTACCGGCGATTCGCTGATCGACTACGGCCTTCTGGATCAGCAGCGTCCGAAGCCTATGGTGTTCGGCAACGATACGCTTCCGGTCAGGACGGAGTATGTCGGTTATACGAAAGGAGGCGGAGCTGACAGCGACAAGTCGGTAGTGAAGCGCTATTGTGTTGTCGTAGGGCGTTTCAAGCAGGTGTTCAATGCGAAATCGATGCGAGAACGACTTATTGAGTCGGGCTATGGAAATTCGCTGGTGTTGCATAACGGCATGAAAGAGTATTATGTTATAGCAAATGGCTCCAATGACCCGCATACGGCGCGACTTATGCTCGACAGCGTGCGTTCTGACTCGCAGCTTGTGCTGAAGCAGCCCTATCCATATATTCTCCAGCCCGGGCATCTTTCCCGCAAGCGCTAATTGACTGAGTCCTATTGCATAACAAGCGAAGCCGTTGAAGATTCCAAATCGAAGTGCAAAACTTTGAGTTAGGAATTATTCATTCTCCTCACTCCTTCTGGCGAGGGGATG
>JAIDXA010000135.1 GCA_029058705.1 Paramuribaculum sp.
ATTTCGGAAGACAGCCTCAAAGACGGTCTGAAAAGCTCCGAAAACGGTCTGCCCTATAACGGCTCTACCGACAACACCCGCACCACGGTCTGGGGACGCGTCAGCTCCGAAAACTCCCTGACCTACGCCTTCGACAACAACGACGAAGCCCGCCGGAATCAGGATGTCGGTCTCGACGGACTGAAAAACGACGACGAGTTCATCTTCGATTCCTATGCCCGCTATGTCGAAAACCTGCGAAACCGACTCTCGGCGTCGGCTCTCGAACGGATGGAAAAAGATCCGTTCTCGCCGCTCAACGACCCAGCCGGCGACAACTATCACTTCTATCGCGGCTATGACTACGACGCCGAACGCCTCGGCATCCTCGAACGCTACAAACGCTACAACGGCGTCGAAGGCAACTCCCTGTCTCCCGATGAGGCCGGCGAACCGCTCTACCAGTCATCGAGAGCCCTCCCCGACGTTGAGGACATCAATCAGGACAACACACTCAACGAATATGAACGATATTACCAGTATAAGGTATCGATCCGGCCGGAAGATCTCGTTGTCGGCAAAAACTACATAACCGACAAACAGGTTTCGGTTCAGGCCACACGCGACGGCGGTTCGATAGAAGTCGAATGGTATCAGTTCAAGATTCCGCTCGACGAATACGAAAAAATCGTAGGTTCGATCAACGGATTCTCGACAATCCGCTTCGTCCGCATGTTCATGACCGGCTTCAAGGAAACAACCCACCTGCGTTTCGCATCGCTCGAACTCGTGCGCGGCGACTGGCGTGTCTATGACTTCAACCTCAACAACCGCGGCGACACGCCCGCCGATGGCAAACTCGATGTCTCCGTTGTCAACATCGAGGAAAATTCCGGCCGCACACCGGTCAACTATGTCCTGCCTCCCGGCGTAACACGCATCTCCGATCCGGGACAGTCTCAGGTTGTCCAGCTCAACGAGCAGTCGCTCTCGCTTAAGGTCACCGACCTGCAGGCAGGCGATGCCAGAGCCGTCTACCGCAACACATCGCAGGACCTCCGCAACTATGCACGCATGCAGATGTGGGTCCATGCCGAACCGCTGATCGACGATGCGCGGTCGCTCTCCAACGGCGACCTCTCTGTCTTCGTCCGCCTTGGCTCGGATGTGAAAAACAACTTCTACGAATATGAAGTGCCGCTGCGCCTGACCCCATTCGGACACTACAGCGACGGTGAAACAGACCGATATATCGTATGGCCCGAAAGCAACCGCCTGAACTTCAAACTCCAGAATCTCGTTGACCTGAAGAAAGAACGCAATCAGGCCAAACGCGAGGGGCAGGAGGGTGTCGGTTTCGCCACTGTATATTCCGGCAGAGACCCCGACAACGAAAGCAACCGCATCTCGGTCAAGGGTAATCCATCGCTCAGCGATGTCAGAGTCATCATGGTCGGCGTGCGCAACAACTCCTCATCGATCAAAGACGGAATCGTCTGGGTCAACGAACTTAAGGTAACCGACTTTGAAAGCGCCGGAGGATGGGCTGCCACCGGAAGCGCACAGCTGAGTCTTTCCGACATAGCCACATTCAATGCAACCTATCATCACGAGAGCGCAGGCTTCGGCGGCGTCGACCAAAGCCTTAACGAACGGCGTATGGACGACTTCTCCCGCTATTCGATTGCCGTGCAGGCCGACCTCGGACGTTTCCTCCCTGAAAAAGCGAAACTGCGCGCGCCGGTTTTCTATTCCATGACAAAAGAAACAACGACTCCGAAATATAACCCGCTGGATCAGGACGTCCTTCTTAAAGACGCTCTTGATGGCGCCACAAAAAATGAGCAGGATTCAATCAAAGCATATGCAATCGAGCGTTCGACCCAACAGAATTTCAGCGTTTCAGGTCTGCAGTTCGATGTGCGCAGCAAAAATCCGATGCCATGGGATCCCGCAAACTTCACGGCAAACTTCTCTTTCAGCAAGTCCGCAAAATCAGATCCCACAACGGAATATGAGAATCTGAACGACTACCGCGGCTCTTTCCAATACAGCTACACCCCTTACATAAAGGCCTTCAAACCCTTCAAGTCGATTCAAAGCCGGTCGAAACATCTTCAGTTCTTCAAGGAATGGGAACTCAACTGGTTTCCGAACTCTATATCGTTCCTGACAACAATGAGCCGCTACTACTATGAGCAACAGACCCGGAGCGAAACCGACATAGACTTCCAGCTGCCTGTTTCCGTCAGCAAGAATTTCCTCTGGGACCGCCAGCTCTCACTGACGTGGAATCTTACAAAATCGTTGCAATTCACTTTCAACTCAAACACCCAGGCACGTATCGAAGAGCCGATTGGCGCAGTAAACCGCCGTCTGTTTCCAGACAAATATCGCGAATGGCGCGACACCGTCTGGCAGAGTATTCTCCACATGGGAACGCCATGGGCCTACAATCAGACGTTCACCGGCAGCTACCGCGCGCCATTCAACCGTATTCCCGTTCTTGATTTCATCTCGGCCAACGCTACCTATAACGCAACCTACCGATGGGACCGTGGCGCAACAGTCGAGGATGTCAACATGGGCAACACGATCAGCAACCAGGCTACATGGAACGCCGACGGACGCATAAACCTCGAAGGTCTGTACAACAAAAACGCATACCTCAAAAAAATCAACACGCGGTTCTCTTCGGCCAAACGATCGACCGTTGCCAACCGAAAGAACAAAGGCAAAAACCAGACTCAGAAACCGACAGTCAAGCCTAAACGGTTTGAGCGTACGTTTGCCCTCAATCCCGACACATCGACAATAATCAAACACAATCTCCGCAACAAAAAAGTCAGGATAACGGCTGTTGATGTGAAGACAAAACAACCCTATCCGCTCAAAACCAAAACCATCGACGCGAACTCGATCGAAGTGTTAAACCGCGATTCGATCAATGTCAAGTTCACAGTCATCGAAATCCTGAACGACAAGAAATCAGTCTGGACCGAGATCGGCGAACATGCAACCCGTTTCCTCATGGCAACCCGCTCCGTAACCGTCCGCTGGCGCGACACACGTTCCATGTCGCTTCCGCTTTTCGTTCCCGACATCGGCAACGTTTTCGGACAGACCGCAAGCTGGGGTCCCCTCGCTCCCGGACTTGACTTCGCTTTCGGCTTCACCGACGAAAGTTTCATTGACCGCGCCAAAGAAAGAGGCTGGCTCAAAGGAGCCGACGGACAGACCTCGCCCGCCATCTATTCCCACACACAGGAATTCAACGTCGAACTCGCATTCGAGCCGATACGCGGACTGAAAATCCAGATGACAGGCAACCGGACCGACAACCGCTCCCGCCAGGTTCAGTTCATGTACGACGATATGCCGGTCTCACTTGCCGGCAGCTACACTAAAACCCACTGCGCCATCGCAACTGCCCTACGCTCATCGTCAGCTGCCAACAATTATGAAAGCGCCGTCTTCAACCGCTTCCTTGACAATATCCCGGTGATTGCCACCCGCTTCGAAGACCAATATAGGGGTCTACGGTATCCATCGACAGGCTTCATGGCCGGAAATCCGAATGCCGGACAGGTATTCAACCCCGAGGTCGGCACTGTTTCATCGACCAGCTCCGACGTATTGATTCCGGCGTTCCTCTCGGCCTACACCGGCACGGACGCACACAAACAGTCGCTCAATCCGTTCCCGTCGATCGCGCAGATTCTTCCCAACTGGCGAGTGACCTACGACGGACTGACAACCGTCGGATCAATCGGAACTATTTTCAAATCGCTTTCACTCACTCATGCCTACCAGTGTACATACTCCGTCGGCTCCTACTCGTCATATCTCAACTGGCTTGCCGCAGACGGATCCACTATCGGATTCACCCTCGACGAGATCACCGGACAGCCAATCCCATCCTCCCCCTACAACATATCATCCGTCGCTATAACCGAACGGTTCTCCCCCCTGATCGGAATCACGGCCACGCTCCACAACAACATGACGTTCAATGCCGAATATCGCGATGCACGTACCCTGACACTCAACACTTCCGCAGGACAGATTGTCGAAGCCAACCAGAAGGGGATCTCGGCCGGAATGGGATATAAGATTGTCGGTTTCAACACCGTCCTGAAAATGAAAGGATCGCAGCGCGGCGTAAGCAACGACCTTACGATCAACGGCGACTTCGCCTATTCGGAAACAACCGCGCTGATCCGACGCATTGAAAACGCTTTCACGCAGGCTACTTCCGGAACACGATCCATCACTTTCAACCTCGCGGCCAACTACATCATGTCGCGACGTCTGACGCTCGGGCTCTACTTCGAGCATCAGATCAACACGCCTCTTGTGTCCTCGACTGCCTACCCGACCTCAAACACTGCGTTCGGAATATCGTTTAACTTTTCACTTGCCCGATAATGACAAGCTATCTTCAACTTGAAAACCTAACCAAAAGCTACGGTGACCGGATGCTGTTTTCCGACATAACATTCGGAGTCAACCAAGGTGATAAAATCGGACTGATCGCTAAAAACGGAACCGGAAAAACAACCCTTTTGCGCATCATTGCGGGAAAAGAAAGCCCCGACAGCGGAACCGTCACGTTCCGGTCGGGAATAAAAGTGGGAATTGTCGAGCAAAGCCCAGTATTCCCGGAAGGCGCGTCTGTCATAGAGGCCTGTATGCTTCCCGACACCCCGTCGGCGAAAGCCACGGCGACCTACGAACTCGCAATGGCTTCCGGCGACCAGAAACGGATAGAACTGGCAATGGCCGACATGGACGCAACAGACGCCTGGGACTATGACGACCGGCTCCGGCAATTGCTCACACAGCTCCACATAACCGACCTCCACGTCCCGATAAGCACTCTTTCGGGAGGCCAGCAGAAACGCGTTGCAATTGCCCGGACTCTGCTCGAACAACCGGATCTTCTGATTCTCGACGAGCCCACCAACCACCTCGACATCGGGATCATCGAATGGCTCGAAGCTTACCTTACCCGTCAGAATGTCACGCTCCTGATGGTTACACACGACCGCTATTTTCTTGACCGCGTCTGCAACAAGATCATCGAGATCGACATGGCCACGACATTCACCTACAACGGCAACTATGACTACTATCTACGACGCCGGGCCGAACGGATCGAAGCCATCAACGCCGAAGTGGCCAAAGTCAAAAACACCCTGCGCCGCGAACAGGAATGGATGAGACGGCAGCCCCAGGCACGTGCCGGAAAAGCTCGTTACCGCATCGATGCATTCCATGACCTTAAAGAGCGCGCCAACGGAGCCTATAAAGAAAGCAACATCGAACTCGATGCCGTCAAGTCATCATATATCGGTTCCAAGATTTTCGAAGCCGAAGGAATCAACAAAAAATTCGGCGACAAAACAATTCTTAAAGATTTCACATATAATTTCGCCCGGCGTGAACGCCTCGGGATCATCGGCCCCAATGGAGTAGGCAAATCGACTTTCATCCGCATGCTGCAGGGTCTTGAACCGGCCGACAGCGGCGAATGGAACGTCGGGGAAACTGTCAGGTTCGGCTACTACAGCCAGCTCGGAATTGAATTCGACATGCAGAAAAAGGTCATCGATGCCGTTTCGGAAATCGCCGAATGCATCGTACTCGACGAAAAGACCCGTTTCACTCCGATGCAGTTTCTGAACCATTTCCTGTTCTCGCCTGCCGACCAACAAAAATATATCCACACGCTTTCGGGCGGCGAACGCGCACGCCTGCA
>JAIDXA010000136.1 GCA_029058705.1 Paramuribaculum sp.
CCTGAGAATCGGATATTTTGGAAAAATCCTCAAAATCAGTCGCCTGAAAAATATCCAATCCTCAGCCCGGCAAAAATAGAGGCTGCGCCGTAAACCTTAATTACGACACAGCCTCATTTTTTATAATGTCATTCAAGGCGTTTGAATATAGCTTTTGCGCGCGCAAGCCCGGTTGCGCCCCAAATCATCAGCGCCCCATACTGAAACGTTTTAGCAAGCCCAAAAAACACAATCCACAATATCCCCTTGACGGTTACGGAGACAGGCAGCAGCATCTGGGCAAACGAAACAGTATAGCAGACTACGCAGAGCAACGCCAGGATCAAACCCGTGCGAAACGAAAACTTATTCAGCCATTGCTTCATTCTATTGAATACCATAGATTCCCTGACCGACTACGGCTTTACCCTCATCCGCACCAACTCGATTGCCTCCTTGCCGGTCATGGTTTCGATATCCAGGCGAAGAACCGCCACATGGCGAAGACACCTTGAGATTTCCTGCTCAGGATCGACTCCGGGAGAATATTTGTCACACAGGTGCATAAGCCCTTTCTCGACTTCCTCTTTATCGGCAACAATATGAATCTTTCCTTTAACAATGACACTGCGAAAATATGATGTGAACTCTTCGGGCATTATGAGATCTTGCCCGATTACACAAAACGAGCAATCGCCATTTGCCACGACACAATCAATCTTATAACCCTCAGCGGCACTATGGAAATATATGGAACTGTCGCCATCATAGACATAACTGACAGGAACTCCATAGGGCTCTCCGACAGGATCGATCAACGACAGAACTCCGTTTGTCGATTTCAGCAGGATTTCTTTTGCAGCTTGCTGAGCAAGCATTTGTTTGAACCGTCGCATTTTTTTCAAATGAAATTACACGTATGTAAAATTTATATTTTCAGAGACTTGATTCTATCTTAAACGACCCTCATGCAGCAGAGTTCGTTTGCCCTACCCTGAATCCAGGCATCTCCGAAGAATGGCCAGCGCTACTGTATAGGCCGAATGCCTTGGAATATTCTACAATTCCGGACGGAGTCGGGAAATTATCATCAAGTTTGCAAGCCATAAAATAGTCATCCTGCACTTCAAACGGGGGCTTTATCCCAAATGCATTTGCATTTGCATATCCAAATCTTGAATAATATGCCGGGACGCCTAATATAACCGAAACGCCATAACCCAACGCAACTGCCGACTTATGGGCTTCTTTTACCAGACAGCTTCCGATTCCCTTATTTTGAAATTCAGGCAGTTCAGCCAATGGGATCAGTGCCAGCGCAATCCGGCATCCTACATATATTCTTGACATCATGACATACCCAACCATGCGGCCGTCACAGACGGCTACAAGAGACAGCTCGGGAATATAATCATCGGTTTTCCTTATTCTATCCACTAGGTTATGCTCATCCCCGTCTGTGTGCGTGGCAGACGAAAATGATTCCGCTACGAGATTACAAATGTTGTTATAATCAGCCTCTTTTTCCGGTCTAATCACCAGTTCCTTCATTCTGTAGATCAATTAAAGCACAATGTCTATACATTTCGACAATACAAATGCAATATGGGATACGGCCTTCCGGCTTCATCAGTTTCATCCCTACCTGTTACGTTGAATCCCCTATCCAGATAAAAAGCGATGGCCGACGGATTCTGTTCATTGACATCCACCTTTGTCACGCCTCTTTGCCTGGCGAATTCAATCAGCATCGATCCATAACCTCGCCCACGATAGCCGCTGTCGACAAACAGCATTTCAATCTTTTCTTCGCGCAAGCCAATGAAGCCAACGAGCAGACCATTGTCCGAAACCGCATAAAGTTCAACATTCGGGAAATAATCAGGAATCATGGACTTCTTTATGTCCGCCATAGCATTTTCCTCCAAAAAATCATGAGTGGCACGAACTGAGCGCTCCCAAATCCCAAGCAGTATGGGATAATCTTCTTTATTACATTTTACCAACTTCCGCATTCTGCAAAATTAACAATTTCTGCTGAAGCTGATCCTCTGCGTGATGTAAAAAACACCCAACTTTGACCGTTTTGGGTACAAATTTGAGTGTAAATACAACAAAAGCCTGATAATCAGGCTTTGTGGCGGAGAGAGAGGGATTCGAACCCCCGGAGGTGTTACCCTCAACGGTTTTCAAGACCGCCGCAATCGACCACTCTGCCATCTCTCCTTGATGTTGTTTGTGGTTTGCGAATGCAA
Organism: Paramuribaculum sp.; assembly: GCA_029058705.1. Lineage (GTDB taxonomy): Bacteria > Bacteroidota > Bacteroidia > Bacteroidales > Muribaculaceae > Paramuribaculum. Next base: position 2,235 of record JAIDXA010000136.1, read on the forward strand.
AGTTATAGCTTTTATTTTATTCATGCAAATTTTTTGGGTATTTTTTTCAACAATTGTCTTTTTTCGTTTATTCAAAGAATAATCATTAATTTTGCACACATGAAGGAGAAGGTTGATGACAAGAGTCTGTTTCGATTCAAACGTTTTTCGCTTGAAAATAATGTGGCGGGGCTAAAGATCGGCACCGATGCGGTTTTATTAGGTGCATGGGCACACCCGGGCAACGCCCGCACCATATGGGATGTCGGCACCGGGACGGGCGTCATCGCGCTGATGCTCGCCCAAAGGAGCGAAGCGTCCATAACCGGTTTTGAAATTGATCCGCAAGCAGCTGCTGTTGCAGCGTCAAATTTCAAACAATCTCCATGGGGCGACCGCATGCGGGTGGTTGTGGGAGATGCGGTTGAAACAGCGGTCAGACTCAGTAAGGCAGATCTGATCATCAGCAATCCGCCGTATTATGCCGCTGATTCGGCCATTGCAGCGAAAGTACAGGCACGCGACGTGGCCCGAAGGAGCAGCAGGCTTTCATTTAAGGATGTGATTGAGATTGCTGCCGGAAAGTTGTCGCCGGATGGAAATCTGTTTCTTGTTTCACCGGAATCGGCACGTAGTTCCATCGAGTGGGAAGCAGCCATCAACAACCTGAAGCTACGGCGTCTGACAGCCGTCAGAACTAAAGCGGGATCGCCGCCTACGCGGTTGCTTTGGCATTTTTCGCGTAAAGGCGGGACAATCGTTTCCGACAGTCTGTCCATACGCGACCTTGATGGAGCATACACACCTGATTATATTTACCTGACCAAAGAATATTATCTGCAATTCTAAATTACAATGACCAAACCGATAAAATTCAACGTAAGTCCTTTGCAGCGGGCGATGCTGCTTGCGTGTATAACCATTATCTGCTATATAACAGCAAGTTTTCTGGCTCTGATTGTATTGGGCAAAGGGATGACTGCCACCCGCATGGCAATTATCACGATACTTCAGGATATTTTTCTGTT
>JAIDXA010000137.1 GCA_029058705.1 Paramuribaculum sp.
ATAGATGATTCTGCTATGTCGGGCAGATTCACCAGACGTCCGGAATCGGTGTGGATCAGATCGATGTTGCCGGTGGAATAGGCCACGAGAAGGATCTTTCCTTCGGGATTATAGAAGATACCGGTTGCCGTCGGGGCCGAAAGCCGGTTGGAGGTAGTGAAGCTGAAGCTTTCGTCCGATTTCTTATCATAGGAAAAAAGCGAGCCGCCGGAGAGATAATAGATGGTGGAACCGGTGTCGACGATCTGCTGCGGAGGAGCAGCAAACACCGAGTGGTTTGTCCAGTCGCCGATAGCCGATGCAAAAACAGCAGCACAGGCAACGCACAGCGACAGAATCACAGAGAAGAGTCGTTTTGATGTCATAGATGGCCAGATCCGGTTAAAGGGTCGATAGATAGTCAATCAGCTTTCGGGTGGCGCGGCCACGGTGGCTGACGGCATTTTTCTCACTGTCGGACATCTCGGCGAATGTGCGGTTTTCTCCTTCGGGGCGGAATACCGGATCATAGCCGAATCCCGAAGCCCCGCTGCGCTCCAAAGTGATCTCACCGTCGACGCGTCCTTCGAAAAACTTCGTTTCGCCATCCATCACCAGACAGATGACCGTCGAGAAATGAGCCTTGCGGTCCTGCTGTCCCTTCATGTTGCGGAGCAGCAGAGCCATGTTGGCTTCAGAATCGTGGCCGTCGCCGGCATAACGGGCCGAATACACGCCGGGCGCACCGTTGAGCGCGTCGACAAGCAGACCGGTGTCATCGGCAAAACAGTCATAGCCGTAGCGCTCACGGACATAACGGGCTTTGATTTCCGCATTTCCCTGAAGCGTCGCTGCAGTTTCGGGAATATCTTCATGGCATCCGATTTCGGCCAATGACAAAACAGACCAACAATCGCCCATAATCTCACGGATTTCACGGAGTTTATGGGTATTGTTGGTCGCGAATACTATTTCACGGGGTGAGTTTTCGTTAACTTTCATGTAAAAGTAACGTAACAGACCCTCTGCTTATTGTTTTTCCGTCGGGAAGACTGCGTGTCAGCCAACAACGATGTTGACAATCTTGCCGGGCACGACAATCACCTTACGGACACTCTTGCCTTCAATCCATTTAGAGGCGTTTTCGTGGGAAAGAGCGGCTTTCTCAACCTCTTCTCTGGAAGCATCGGCGTTCATCTCAATCGTGAAACGCATTTTCCCGTTAAACGAAACGGGATATTTCACAGTGTTCTCGCGAAGATATTCCTCGTTATATTCCGGCCAGCGGGCATCACAGACAGTTGTCTCATTGCCCAATGCGGAATGCCAGAGTTCTTCGGCAATGTGCGGAGCAAAAGGAGCGATCACAGTCACGAGCGACGAAAGGACCTGGCGCGACGAGCATTTCTGAGCCGACAATTCGTTGACACAGATCATGAACGCGGCCACAGATGTGTTGAACGAGAAGTTCTCGATGTCGGAGGTGACTTTCTTTATGAGTTTGTGGATTGTCTTGAGCGATTCTGCCGTAGGCTCAGCGTCGCTGACAAGCAGCGAGTCGCCTTTATAGAAGAGTCCCCATAGTTTTTTCAGGAAACGGTTCACGCCATCGATTCCGTTCGTGTCCCATGGCTTGCTCTGCTCGAGCGGACCGAGGAACATTTCATAAAGCCGCAGGGTGTCGGCGCCGTAACGGTCGACAATGTCGTCGGGATTGACGACGTTGAACATCGATTTAGACATCTTTTCGACCGCATGCCCGCAAACATATCTGCCGTCTTCGAGAATGAACTGCGCGTCGGCG
>JAIDXA010000138.1 GCA_029058705.1 Paramuribaculum sp.
GCATATCCTGACGCTTTATTTCCCGACGTATTTTTTTCGAAAAAGTGGTATTGATGCTGTGGCCGGGACGCGTTGCGATCACCTTGCCTTTGATCGGACGGCCAATAAGCGCAAGGTCGCCCAAAACATCAAGCAGCTTGTGACGGGCCGGTTCATTTGAACATGCAAGCGGACGTTCCTGTATGAAACCGAACTCACTGACTTCCTTATGCTGGACATTCATCATATCGGCAAGGTTGTCGAGATCGGCCTGTTCCATCGGAGAGTCATAAATCACGACAGCGTTCTGGAGGTCTCCGCCTTTAATAAGGTTTGCCTTCACCAATGGCTCGATCTCGCGAACAAATACAAATGTACGGCTCGGCGCAATATCGGTTTTGAAATCATCAAGTGAATCAAGCGACGCATACTGGTTGTTCAGAACAGGAGAGTCATACTCAACCTTGACATCAACAGAAAAGTCGGTATCAGGGAGGACTGTTATCGAAGCACCTGTTTCATCATTTCTGACTTCAATTTTCTGCTTGATGATATAAAAATCCTTGTCTTCTTTCTGTTCGGCAACACCGGCTTCTTCAATTTTTTTGCAGAATTCGACCGCGCTTCCGTCAAGAATTGGCATTTCGGGGCCGGATATGCGAATGAGAACATTATCTATTCCAGCCGCATACAGTGCAGCCATTGCATGTTCAATTGTGCTTACCTGGACATCACCACGCTTTATAACTGTTCCTCGTTCGGTCGCAACCACGTTTTCAGCAAGCGCATCGATAACTGGCTCGCCTTCAATGTCGGTTCTTTGGAATTTATACCCGTGATTGTCGGGCGCGGGGAGAAACTCCGCTTCGATGACCAAACCCGTATGGAGTCCCTTTCCCTGGACCAAAAACGGGGCGTTTAGCGTCATTTGCTTCATATCTGAGTTGTCTTGAATATGGATTGGTTTTACTGTTTTTCAATATCTTTCTCAATACGCTCCACTCTTCGGTAGAGTTCGGGCAGATCCTTGATCATAATTGCCTGACGGCCATAGGCTCCGATCGACATTGCCGGAGTTCCGAAAAGACGGCTGCGGTCCGGCACATCTTCCTTGACACCTGACTGGGCGGCAATCTGGACTCCATCGCCTACCTTTATATGACCGGCAAGCCCTACCTGACCGCCTATCATGCAGTTTTTTCCGACTTTTGTCGAACCTGCAATTCCTCCCTGTGCAGCCATCGCTGTATTTTCACCGACAACGCAATTGTGAGCGATCTGAACAAGGTTGTCGATCTTGGCACCGTGATCAACTCTGGTGCTGCCCATCATCGCGCGGTCTATCGTTGTGTTTGCTCCGATTTCGACATCATCCGAAATCACGACGTTACCAATCTGAGGAATTTTCTCAAATCCGGCCGGAGTCGGAGCAAAGCCGAATCCATCGGCGCCAATAACCGCACCGGAATGTATGATGCAATTCTTTCCTATTCTGCATCCATGGTAGATTTTAACACCGGAATAGATAATAGTGTCATCTCCGATTTCAACACCTCGCCCTACGTAGGCCTGCGGAAAAATCTTCACATTTTTCCCCAACTTAGCGCCTTCGCCGACATAGGCGAAAGCCCCTACATAAACATCGTCCGGAAGTTCAACCGCGGGTGCGATATATGAAGGCTGTTCTATTCCAACATAGACTGGCTTAGTCATCTCCTCGACCATTTTAAGCAGCCGGGCTACTGTTGCGTAAGGATCTGCCACCCGTATGAGAGTAGGCTTGACCGGTTGTTCAGCAACAAAGTCATCACTGACAAGGACCGCCGAAGAGCCGGTTGTATAAATGTATCGGGAATACTTGGGATTAGCCAGAAAGGAAATGGCGCCTGGATGGCCCTCTTCGATTTTGGCAATGGTGTTTATCTTGACTTCTCCGTCGCCCTCAACTGTTCCGTTGGCGATGGAAGCAATCTGATTCGCGGTAAATTCCATTTCGCAAAGAATAAAATTTGAATGCAAAGATGCTAATTTTTTTTTACATATTGCGCATTTATGGCGTTAAAAGTGCATAACCATCCGTTTCTTTTGTGATTATATTCCCTTTGAGCAAAAAACCAAGCGCTTTTTTAAAATCTTTTTTACTGCACTGGAATCTGATTTTTATCAGTTCGGGCGACGATTGATCCCCCAGATCAAGCCTGCCTCCACTTCGCCTCATGTAAGCCTCGATTTTTTCAGCAAGAGAAGCTGTCCGGCTGGCTGCCGCATCATTTAACGTCAGATCTATCTTGCCGTCGGGACGTACAGTTTTCACAAAAGCGTCAAGCCGGGCACCTATCTCCACTGGCCGGAACAGTTCATTTGCGTACAGCATTCCCTTGAATGCATTGTCGACAATACATGCATATCCTATCGGAGTGCGCTTGTACACCAACGCTTCAACCTTCTGCCCTTTTTTCAAATCCGGATAAAGATTTCCTAAAAAACGTCCGATTTTCGCACTCGCCACAATCCGCTTCGATGCATCATCGAGATAGATGTAAACCGGATATGTACGTCCGGGCTTCATCTTGTCCTGTTGCTGATTGTAGGGAACGAGCAGATCCTTCATGAGTCCCCAGTCAAGAAAAGCTCCGATCTGGTTCACAGTCTTGACTGGCAAAAAGGCGAACTGCCCTACAGTTGCCATAGGGCGTTCTGTCGTCGCTACAGGCCTGTCTTCCGAATCGTTATAGACAAACACTTCGATCTCTGCACCCTGCGACATTGCGTCTGTCACATACCGCGACGGGAGCAGTACTTCGATGCCAGCCTCATCAGCAAGATAGATTCCATAGTCTGAAGAGCGTGAAACTCTCAGTTTATTATAATTTCCAATTTCCATTTAATGTCGTTTTAACACTGGTGAGTAATGTTTTATGCGCTCTTGAGTCCGAGTCCGGCAACTATCCGCCGGATTCATATGTTTTTTTAAGCGGCTTGACAAACCAAAGGTAAGGATTTTTTCCGTATTTTTGCGGATATTTTCCAGAAAACCCGTCATGTCATGCATATAATCGATAAATATTTCCCCACACTCTCCCCTCTGCAGAAAGAGCAGTTCAAACAGCTTGGAACGCTCTATCCTGAATGGAATGAGAAGATCAATGTCATTTCCAGAAAGGACATCGAGAATCTCTATGAACACCACATTCTCCATTCTCTCGCAATTGCCAGATTCATCACACCCCAAACCGGCACAACATTTCTCGACATGGGGACCGGCGGTGGTTTCCCAGGAATTCCGCTTGCAATCATGTGGCCGGAATGCCGTTTCCATCTGATTGACCGCGTAGGGAAAAAAATAAAAGTCGCCTCAGCCATCGCCGACGCCGTCGGCCTCCGGAACGTGACTTTCCAGCATGGCGACATTGGAGAGTGCCGCAATCGTTATGACTTCGTTGTCAGCCGCGCCGTCATGAAAATAGGCGAGCTTATTCCCTTGATCCGGAAAAACATTTCCGCATCATCAAAAAACTCATTCCCGAACGGATTGTTGTGTCTAAAGGGAGGAGACCTTTCGGCTGAACTTGGCGCAGTTCGCGAACCGATGATCGAAGTGCCGCTAAGCGACTATTTCACCGAGGAATTCTTTCAAACCAAAGAACTAATTTACGTTGACTTATGAAGATACAGCGATTTGTCTATAACATGTTCGGAGTGAACACCTATGTAATCTGGGACGAACCAACCGGTGAAACCGCGATCATCGATCCGGGAATGATTTCCGCTCACGACAATTCCGAAATCGAGAACTTTATATCCACCAACCGACTCAAGCCCAGATATCTCATAAACACACATCTTCACATTGACCACACGTTGGGCAACGAGGAGATAATGAATGCATATTCCCTGCCACTCCATGCAAATAGCGACGATGTGTTCCTTGGTTCGAACCGAAGCCGTCAGGCCGAGATGTTCGGGCTCGAAATGCCGTCGCTTCCACCAGTCTCGGTCGGGCACGACCTCAAAAACGGCGACCGCCTGACGCTTGGCGAAGAATCGGTCGAAGTTATCGCCGTTCCCGGCCACAGTCCCGGCTCGATAGCCCTCTATTCGCCCGACGGCAATTTTGTAATAACCGGCGATGCCCTTTTCCACGGCAGCATAGGCCGCACCGATCTTCCCGGAGGGAATCACCCGCAGCTGATAAAGAGCATTAAAGAACGGTTGTTCTCCCTTCCTGACAATACGGTCGTCTACCCGGGCCACGGCGATCAGACCACCATTGGCTACGAAAAGAAGCTGAATCCATTTTTCTGAACCACAGACTCTACAGCAGCCCCCCCCCTGCTGGAGTCAGGAAAAAATGTCTATTTCATGGAGTTTGTCGGCCGAAAAACCGTCGACAATCAGCGACATGAGTTCCGACAAGAGTTTTTGTGCGGAAAAACTAACGAAGAGCGCATTGACATCCGTTAAACAGTCCTTGCTGTGGACAATTCCATTAAATCTTTTCATAGTCTCTACCGCTTTTGCGGAAAGACCTTCTTTTTTCAACTGCGCGAACAGATAGATCAAACCTGCCGACAGCTCATTTTTTTGCGGAAACCGGGCTTCGTATGCTTCTATGACATCTCCGAACCGTCCACTCCTGTAATCGCATAGAAGGATAAGCGAAAAGAGCTCTTCATCAACAGCCACCCCTGACCGTCGGACCGCATCGGCCATAGCTGCGACAACCGTCGGGCTGACATACGAACGCGCCCTTTCAAACCAGTCCGACACATCCGCCGACTCCAGCCCCCTAAGCAGCTCGACAAGCTGTGTGTCAAGATTTTGAGGGAGAACCCCGTCCCTGAGCGACAACAATAGGATAAATGCATCCAATGGATTGACACAATCGGCCAGATATTCCTCCATACACGCAAATGCCTCATCATTGCGCTCAAGACTGATAAGCGCCCCAGCTTTCAGGTAGAGCGCATCGGACCGATATTCACCCAGATTGATAAGACGCTCCGAAATCTCCAGCACCTTATCAATCTGAGAATCGGTTTTTATAAGCAAATCTCCCAACATGAGCAACGCCCGCGACGAATCGGGATCAATCGCAAGCGCGTAATCCAAAGCGTTCATGCACTCCTTCGGATCTTTCAGCCGGTTCAGATAGATTTCCGCGAGCCTGACCCAATGGTCGACACAGAATGGTTCGAGTGTTGTCAGTTCCTGCAACACAAGAGCGGCATCCTCATGGAGAGAATTGTCATAAAGAGTGTTCGACAGGTCTGCAAGGAAATCCGCCGGATAACGGAAATATGGAAGTACAACAGGCATCATGACCACCAGATTATGCAACGAATCGACACCGATGGCAAGATCTATCACACTGATGGCCCCGTAGCCTTCGACCGTTCCCTTTCGGAAACCAGCGAAAAGTTTCTCATATCCTTCTCTCCAACGGGACTTGTCCCATCCCATCTGCACTTCCACCAGCCTTGAGACGAACGAATCCTCCGGCATACGCCGCAAAACATTCCTTACGCCCTGGTACTCTCCCAACTGCAGAAGCCTGATGGCCTTGCGTTCGAGCATGTCGGCATTGTCAGGTTCCCTGGCAAGCAATCCTGCCATAACTTCCGAAGCAACATACTCATCTGATTGGTCGAAGGCATAGTCATAGACATCAACCAGACTATCTGAGTCAATTGAATCCATTCGCTCGCCCCGCTCAAGCAACGCAAGCACCTCGTTATATAGAATCTCAATTTCGTCGTAGTTGCTATCAGCCATATTTTTTCAAACAATAACGCATCCACCCTTCCGCTTTTTAGCCGAAGGGTGAATGCAACAGGTCAATTCAATTACTTGTTTTTCTCTTTTTCCCAGCTATCCTTGAGGGCAATAGTGCGATTGAAAACCAACGCATCCGAAGCCGAAGATTTATCGGGGGTAAAATAGCCTATTCTCTGGAACTGGAAGTGAGTGCCGGGTACGGCATGCTGCGCGATATATGGTTCGAGCTTTATACCCTCCTGAATTTTCAGGGAGTCCGGATTAAGCATCTCGCGGAAATCGCGGTCAGTCTCTGCAGCAGGGTTCTCTACTTCAAACAGACGGTCATAGAGCCGTGCGGTCGCATCCACAGCATGGCGCGCTGAAACCCAATGGAGAGTACCCTTGACCTTGCGCATGCTTCCAGGAAGGCCGCTGCGGGTGTCGGGATCATATGTGCAATAAATCTCTTCGACATTGCCATCCGCATCCTTCTTGACTCCGGTACATTTAATTATATAGGCACCCTTTAGCCGCACTTCCTTGTCAGGAGCAAGGCGGAAGAATTTTTTCGGGGGATTCTCCATGAAGTCATCGCGCTCGATATAGATTTCACGGGAAAACGGCATTTCATGCGAGCCCGCAGTGGAATCTTCCGGATTGTTCTCCATCGAAACAGTCTCGACCATGTCTTCCGGATAGTTGGTGATGACGACTTTAACGGGATTCATGACAGCCATTACACGAGTCGACACAGCATTAAGGTCCTCTCTGACTGCATGTTCAAGAAGCGACATAGAGTTAAGCGCTTCATATTTTGTATAGCCGATACGATCCATGAAGTTGCGTATCGACTTAGGTGTGTAACCGCGTCGGCGCATACCTGAGATAGTCGGCATCCGTGGATCGTCCCATCCGTCGACAAGCCCCTCCTTGACAAGCTGAAGCAGTTTACGCTTGCTCATGACCGTGTAGGTCAGATTGAGACGGTTGAATTCGATCTGACGAGGGCAGTAAGACTCGTCGGCAAGCTCTTTTACGAAGTATTCATACAGCGGCCTGTGAGGGACGAATTCAAGTGTACAGATCGAATGGGTCACACCTTCGAAATAGTCACTCTGTCCGTGCGCGAAGTCATACATCGGATAGACGTTCCACTTCGTCCCGGTGCGGTGATGTGGATGCTTTATTATGCGATACATGATCGGGTCGCGGAAGTGCATATTGTCGGACGCCATGTCGATTTTTGCGCGCAACACTCTGGCCCCTTCTTCAAACTCGCCTTTGTTCATACGTTCGAAAAGGTCAAGATTCTCCTCTACCGAACGGTTACGATAAGGACTCTCCTGTCCCGGCTCTGTCGGAGTGCCTTTCTGTGCCGCGATCTGTTCCGAAGTCTGATCATCGACATAGGCTTTGCCCTCCCTGATCATTCTTACCGCAAGATCAAAGAGCTGCGGAAAGTAGTCGCTCGCATAATATTCGCGGTCGCCCCAGTCAAAACCGAGCCAATGGATATCCTCGCGAATAGAGTCGACGTATTCCACATCTTCTTTTACAGGATTAGTGTCGTCAAAGCGCAGATTGCATGTACCTCCGAACTTTTCGGCTATACCGAAATCCATACATATTGCCTTGGCATGTCCGATGTGAAGATATCCGTTAGGTTCGGGCGGGAAACGGGTATTCAGACGCCCTCCGTTTTTACCGGCCTGCAGATCGTCAAAAACAAGTTGCTCGACAAAATTAAGTCCCTTGGATTCATTTGTTTCTTCTGTCTCTTTTTCCGCCATAGCTAAAATATGTGTTAATTTCGTTATCTATTGTTTGTTTCACTAAGCCGAGGAGTTTCAAATCACTCACAAAATTAATCCATATTTGCCAAACGGCAAAGCTAACGAAAAAAAATCTGCGCGCTCTATCCGAAACCCGGACTTGTACAAAAAAAGAGACTCGCCTTTCAACGAGCCTCTTCCTTAGTAGCGGGGGCAGGACTCGAACCTACGACCTTTGGGTTATGAGCCCAACGAGCTACCACTGCTCCACCCCGCATTGTTGCGTTTTACGAGTGCAAAATTAGGCGTTTATTTTTATCCGACAAAATATTTTGGGGATTATTTTGTGTTAAATAATGTTTCTCTACTAATTTACAACCTTTTATCAACCAAAAAGCCAATTTACAACCATTTTATTGTCGCTTTTCACCGGAATTTCGTACTTTTGTAGAAATAAATATCAAAAAAAACGATTAATGACAATCAACCTGAAACAAAAATGAGAATTAGCGCTGCCATCATGACAACTATCGCCGCGTCATTGATCTCCGACGCCTCAGG
>JAIDXA010000139.1 GCA_029058705.1 Paramuribaculum sp.
CCATAAAAGACCTCAATAAACCCACAAGAATGATTTATAACATTTTTTTCGTAGTAAATTTAAACAGTTTCTAAGAGAGTGTTTGGTTTTAATTCAAACACTCTCTAAACCTTTTGTCCGAAATGTTGTCTAAACAATAAGCATCACCGCTGAACGCTCCATCAGATGCCTTAAATAAACCAGCTACTCTGTGTAGCAATACACCATTCTTTTAACGGACAAATTAACTGACGCAAATGAAAAGGCACTTCACATTAGCTCTGTCGCTTGCAATCGCAAGTCTGATCGCCGCTCCCATTGCTGAAGCCCAGAGCCGGCGACCTGAAAACCGTTCCCAATCGTCGATACGCCATTCCGGCCAGGAAAACAGGCACAAACGTCCCGATCAGGCTCGCCCGGCAACCTCAGGCAGCACTTCGCGGCCCGGCAGACCGTCGTCAGGAAATCCAGGCTCATCCCATCGCCCCGGAACTGGCAACATACGTCCCGGAGCATCAACAAAACCGTCAGCCCCGCCTTCCGGATCAAACCACAACCGCCCCGGCAACGGAAACCATAACGGGTTCAAGCCCTCCAAACCAGACAACAACCACAACCGCCCCGGCAACGGAAACCATAACCGACCTGGGCACTCCCACCGTCCTGTTGCCGGTCCGGCATTCCGGCCCGGGTCTCATCGCCCCCCGACAATGCATCCGCCTGTAAGACCCGGACGTCCTGTCATCAGACCATGGGCACGCCCTGTTCCCCCACCTCGCTGGCGTCCGACATATCGCGGCTCACTGATCGGCAACATTCTCGGACTCACCTACGGAATAGCGCTGAATTCAGCCCTCGACAACCTCTATTACAACGGATACGCGATCGACGGATATATGACCAACGAAGTCTATCTGACCGGAGTCAACCAGTTCAACCTGTACTGGCCCGACGCAACACTTTTCTTTGGAGCAAACGGGCTTGTCCGGTCTCAGTTTTTCGATCCGACTGTCAGCTACGACGTAACACGCTATTACGACACCTACGCATATCTGACAAGAATCTACGGACAGCCCGCAATAATGGACTCAGCCGGAACATCACTCACTGCAACATGGTTTGGCGCAGGAGGTGATTACATAACTCTATCCTACGCCCCGATGACGTCAGGCCCCTACCGCTATTTCACAACCCTGACCATCGGACGCTGACATCAATCCCACACCCGACGGTGCGTTGCCATTAACCTCGCAGCGCACCGTTGTTGCGTTTCATCCACCCGCATTGAACCGTCGCCGGCCAATCCCGTTAAACCATTCCGCCTGCCGGCAGTCTATAGAAATGACAGCCCACATCTCTCCAACCAGATCCCGAGGGATCGGAAACCTTAATTTTCAACCATTTCAAATCCTACGGTCATGAAAAAGATCTACGCCACACTGCTCTCAGCCGTTCTCCTCGCATTAGGCTTCGCAACATCAGCCACAGCACAGTCGGCACGCCCCGGCAAAACTAACTCTAACACGACCGCCGCCACAACCCGCCCCGGTTCTTCAACCATACGCCCCGGTTCCACAACCGGAAAACAGCCGGCAGCCAAGCCATCGACCGCCGCAACACGTCCCGGCACATCATCCGGAGTTGCTCGTCCCGGCACAACATCCCGACCCGGTTCAACAACAACAACAACAAAACGTCCCGGAACATCAACCGTTGCCCGCCCCGGAACATCCGCACGGCCGGCAACACTGACTCCACCGTCGCGTCCCGACAGACTGCCCGCCGTTCTACGTCCCGCGACTCCGCGCCCCGCAGCCTATCACTCCTCCATAACATTCCGCTCGCCGCTGTTTGGTCTGACTCTCGGAACAGCCCTTTCCAATTCGCTCGACTATCTATACAATTCCAGATACTCGGTCGACGGCTACAACACCAATGAAATATATCTGAGAAACGTCTACGAATTCGGCTACACATGGACCGATGCCACCCTTTTCTATCAGAACGGCCAGATGACAGGATCAATGCTCTATGACTCGACGATCTCCGACAACACAGCCCGCTACTACAGCGTATTCAACCAGCTCTCGTCGCTCTACGGCCGACCCGTTGCCTCAAACCAGGCAAACCGCAATTTGAACGCAACGTGGTGGAGTTCGACAGGCGAGTACATCACGCTCGAATACACCCTTCAGCGCTCTACAAACGGCTACCGGTTCTTCACGATCCTCTCGACCGGCCGATAGACGCTCCGAAACTTTAGCAACGTCCACTAAACACAATCGGCAGTGTGTCAGGACTTCAGCCATTCCTGCACACCGCCGGCTGCATTTCGTTTCTCCTCACTCTCCGATCAGCGACGCAGCCTTTTCATAAAACGCCGGATTCTCGCCAACTTCATAAAGTATGATCTTACCTTCGGGTGATATCAGAAGCTTCGTCGGAAACGAATCAATGCCGTAGCTTCTCGTCGGATTGTTCTCACTCTTGTCCGTAGCATCGATCCACAGATTGAGCCATTCCGAGGGATGAACCGACAGGTATTCCACCCAAGTCTCCCTGTGGTAATCTGCCGACAGACCGATAACCACACAGCGCTCACCAAACTTTTGACGAAACGTCTCCATTTCAGGAAACCCCTTTATGCACCATTTACACCACGTCGCCCAGAAATCAAGCAAAACCCACTTGCCCCGGAAATGACTGAGTGAAACCTCGCGTCCGGTCGGATCGCAAAGCGTAAAATCCGGGGCCGGCCCTCCGGCCTGATTACGTTTCTTCTTCGCATCGCGGCTTCTAAAATCGTCTACACGATCCTTTATAGCCTCATAAACCGGCTGAAGCTGGCCCTGTGCCACACCTTCGCCGATTGAATCAATCACAGCAGAACAGAATTCGTCAGGCATAGACCACAGCATCCACAACGCAGACTCCTCATCCAGATGCCGGCTGACATAATCCTTCTTAAAGCCAACAAACGCGGCTAATTTATTCCCAGTAGGAATCGCCTTATACTCCTCACTGCTTTCATAGCCGTCAAGCGCGTTCCGAAAATACATCAGACCATCCATCAGAGGAGTGCCGACAAACGAAGCGACATCGAAACGGCCACTGTCGCCCACGGTAACAGTCACACTATCCCCGCAACCGACCAGAGCAATCAGATTGTCATATTCCTGATCAAGAGGCCAGACAGAAACATACATAAGCTCGGAATCATCAACCGGAACGGAAACCGAGTTACCTTCGACAGCATACTTTCTGTAATCAAGTCTTGTGACATTTCTGACCCTCTCGGCAAGACTCTCCGCATTGACAACGATTGTGTCCGGTCTGTTTCCCTCGAAAACGATCCTCAACTCTCCTGCGCCGGCCGTCAGGCCACATCCTGCCGACAGCAGCACGGCACCTAATAATTTCATATTCATAACCCAACGTATCGTTATTGTTTTAGAAACTGTTTAAAATTAGTTGTGGGATTAATTGAGAGTATTTTATGAGGTGTTTTTACGAGTGGAAGAGGGAGCATAGCGGGCTATGTGACCGATGAGACTCGGTGAAAACAACC
>JAIDXA010000014.1 GCA_029058705.1 Paramuribaculum sp.
GAGTCTTTCCGGTTCTTTCAGCCAAGTTTCGTCAGTCGCAATGTTGCAATTGCTCCTTTCTCAACTCGCTGAAATCCTTCAGAAATCCATCTTTATGCTAACCTGAGTTAAAAGTAAACATACTCTAAGAGAGGGTCATGTCAGAGGAACGACTCCGATTCCGGGTCGGTCTGGAAGTGTTATTTTCCCATCGACGATTTTAAGGCCGTCGAAACAGTCGTTGGCGATCAGAAGGTTTCCGTCGAGATCCGCGAAATCGGCCATGGGGGCAAGCTGGGCTGCTGCTGTGACAGCACAGGAGGTTTCGGTCATACATCCGAGCATCACCTTGAGCCCCATCGCGCGGGCAAGTGTGGCCATCTGGTAGGCTTCGTGCATTCCGGTGCTTTTCATCAGTTTGATGTTGATTCCGGAATATGCCTGTGCCGCGCGGCCCACATCGGGCAGGCGGCGGATGAACTCGTCGGCAATGATTGGCAACGGCGAGTGTTGGGTGAGCCAGGCGGTATCGTCGATTGCCGCAACGTCAAACGGCTGTTCGACAAAAACACATCCGAGTTCCTTCAGCCAATGGCACATCTCAAGAGCCTTGACGCGGTCGGTCCATCCCTGGTTGACGTCGACACATATAGGGACATCGGTCATCGAACGGATGATTTCGACTGTTTCCCTGTCGTTGTCGAGCCCCATCTTGACTTTAAGGATTTTATAAGGGCTTGCTTCCCGGACTTTCTGACGGACTATGTCAGGCGTGTCGATGCCTATTGTGAATGAGGTGTTGGGACAGTTGCCGGGATTCAGTCCCCAGATCCGATGCCAGGGCTGGTTCATTATTTTTCCGGTCAGATCGTGAAGGGCGATGTCAACGGCCGCTTTGGCAGCACGGTTGTCGGGAGCGACGGATTCCATGTAGTCGTGGATGTCCTCGATGCGGAAGGGATCGGAAAACTGACTGAGGTCGAGTTTCGACAGGAACGAGCAGACTGATTCGACGGATTCGCCGAGATATGGTGGCATCGATGCTTCTCCATAGCCGGTCAGACCGTCGTATGTCAGTGTCACAAGAACGTCGGGTGTCGTTGTGCGCTGGTATCTGGCAAGGTTAAATGCGTGCCGCAGCTGCAGCTCGTTAGGCCGGAAACTGAGATTGAGACGGCCGGGCGTTTCCGCCGGTTTTGTCGGAGCTCCGGCCGCGGAGAATGATCTTGCAGGAAACAAGGTCAGGGCGGTTGCG
>JAIDXA010000140.1 GCA_029058705.1 Paramuribaculum sp.
GCCTGAAAAATATCCAATCCTCAGCCCGGCAAAAAGAGAGGCTGCGCCGTAAACCTTAATTACGACACAGCCTCATCTTATTAATCTCGTCAGCCGAGAATTGGATACTCCCAGGTTCGGCTGCACTCGGCATAGGTTCAAACTCATCGCTTGCGCTTCGCTTTGCGAAGAACTTTGACCTCTGCCCTCGTTGGCACGAACAGTCGGAGGCGAAAAGCGGATAAACGTAACGTATTGTTTATCACCCAATTCGAGCCATCCTTGCGGCACTGGGAATTTGATTGAAATGTTCTGCATAGAAAATGGGCTTTATCGCACTGCGAAAGTACGGTAAAGCCCACTATGCGGAAAAGACAGGGATTAATGGAAATTCCCTCCACAAGTACCTATAATAACAAGGCTATTAGTCCAGAAGTCAGGTATAACATTTTTAATCTCTGAAACCATTCGAGATGTAGCAACATCAGACTGACCTGTATCTCCATCTGGTAGACTCATTGCCCATTTATCCTGCTTTATTTTTGCTCCAACAATATACTTTGCATATAGTTCGAAATCAATAGTTTGAGCATTTTTAAATTCGGAATCATTAGAATATGTAATATAATACTTATTACTATACGGCGTGTCTGCTTCAGTGAAAGTTAGGACTTGACCTTCTGTCAAAGGATAGGTATCTTTTCGTAAATTAAATCCCCAAAACTCAATGTCGGATATACATTTAAATTTTGCTTTGCTATCGGAAAGTCTTATATACTTATAATCGACGAGATTTGCTTTTGATTTTGGGCCAAGAACCAAGAACCGATCTACTCCGTGATTCTCTGAGTAGGTTGAAGACGACGAACCGCCAAGACCTACACCTATACCTCCAACTCCAATTCCAATTCCTCCACCCTGACTATTGCCGTGCGAAACAGTTGTCTGTTGACCGTTGAAATATGATTGAGTAGTATAATCGTTGAACGTTCTAAAACTATTTGCTCGATCGATGTAAATAGGATGGTCGGTTTTATTTATAATCTGTATCGAATATCCCATTTTAACTTTCCACCCACCATCATAAAATTCAACTGCCGTAGGATCTATAACAATAGTAAGTTCCTTAGTGGAAATCACTGAGGAATCCGTAAAAGCCATTATTGGGAAAAAATTCTTAGCTTTTTTATTTGATGTTTTCATATTAAGTCTTGGAACGACATCATATTCAGCTTTTATTTTTTCATTGTCTTCTGCGGGGGCTGCTTTCGATAAACCTTCCGTATTAGATTCCTGAATAGTGTTATCTTCTGATTCAAATTTGTCCACTTCGCCATTTTCATAACGTATAGATAAAACTGAGTTTATTGGCAAAGAATAAATGGGACCATTGGGATTGGTAGCCTTTTTATACTTGATTTCGTTCGCAAGAATTTCAAGAACCACTCCCTCAACAAAATCGCCATTTTTCATAACGATAGTGTCTTTCGCGATAATTGATATCGACGTAACTAATAAAAAGAGCGATAAAACAATATATTTCATAAGATAGGTTCTCCGACAGTCCCCCTGGAGCTATTCCATTAATAAAAAGAAGCGTGGACTGCTATGCCACGCCTTAAGTAGAATGTGGTCGGATTACCTTTGTATGCAGATGTGGAATAAACAGCTCCACGCTATATGCGTGGAGACAGTTAGGCCAACTTCTTGCATACGTGAGTAAGTTTCCGACGCTTCTCTACTACAAGATGATGGGCATAACGCCTCTTATTAACAATACGATTGATCGGATTTCTCCAATCCGTCACGAATTTACAAATAATATTATTTATTACAAACCCGTCAGGAATATTTGACAACATAAATAATACCGTCCTCCACCTCAGAACCGGCACTTGTAACAATAAACAGGGTCTTTTTTCATTGTGGGACGATTACAGGACAACCGATCAACCGTTCTTCCGGTGCATAAGAGAATCGCAGGTATCTAACTCAGTCTGACAGGTTCGGGAAGCTGTGCCGGACGCGCGGAAACAATCCGCCACGCCCGCGGATAGAGATTATTGGCACGGTTTCCCAGGTTTTTCGCAAAGCCTAACGGATTGCCGCCATAGGTCAGCAACACGATTCCGCGCGGCGCACCTTCAGGCAACGCTATCGCTTCACAGCGAAGATAATCGATTGCCGTTGCGCGGTCAACCTCAACCTGATTGAATCTGCTCCGGTCCAACGCACGGCTCATTGCCAGCTCCTGCGACGGAACTACATCACGCCCTTTTATGACACCGAGTTCGAGAGCCGGCACAAATGCGCCCCCGACTCGGAAAACGGCCACAACACGGTCACCGTCGACTTTAATATCGGCCGGCCATTCCGGAAGCAGCCATCCTGCAATATCCTTAGGAATGGCAACCTGACCGGCGGCTTTCTGTTTACCGACTGATTTATTTTTCTTTCGGACGGGGAGAGCAACCGACGATGATCCATCGGCCGGCTTGCGGACCACAGCCATAAAAAGCCCTTCACCCTCTATCAGCCCCGGAATAAAACGACAGGCGGGCATAGTGCCAGCCAGTGCCGGAGCTACGCCCCATGAGCCGTCGACGGAAACCTCAACAGCTTCTGCGCCGAATTCGTCGGCAAGCCAGGCAAGCGTCGATTCATCTTCTGTTGTGTTGAACGTGCAGGTGCTGTAGATCAGGAATCCGCCCGGCTTCAGCGCTCCCCACAGATTACGGAGAATTTCATGTTGAAGACGGCTGCATTGCGCCACAAGGCTTTCGCTCCATTGACTGACAGCATCGTCATCCTTCCTCATCATGCCTTCGCCCGAACAGGGCACATCGGCCACAATCAGGTCAAAAACCGGTCCGACCGATGAAAACCGGTCAGTATCGCCCTGTGTCACCACGACATAGGGATAGCCCCATTTTGCCAGATTCTCACGAAGCACGGCCGCCCGTTTTGCAACGAATTCATTGGCCACCACTATACTTCCCTGTGGAAGCGCGTCGATAACAGCTGTTGTTTTTCCTCCGGGAGCGGCACATGCATCAAGAACGGTCAGCGGACGGCCTGACTCGCGCGTCAGTTCGCCCACGACATGACCGACAAACATCGACGATGCATCCTGAACATAATAGAGACCCTGATGCAATGCGGGATCGAACGTGAACGCCGGACGCCGGGAAAGATGAAATCCGGCATTGTTCCACCCGACGCGCCGCCCGCCGCTGACTGTCGAACCCGGTGCGGTCTTGCCTGTGTTGAGCCTGACAGCGACCGACGGTTCGCCACCGAGCGCATCAACAAGAGTTGCAAGCCATGAGGGCCTGCAACTCTTCATCATCGTTATGAATCCTTCCGGAAGCGCCATCAGATCGAAAGACGGCGCAGGGTGTCAAGAAGACCCTGATTTATAGGCTTGTCGTTTTTGATTGCCCTCGTAAACGGAACGTAGACGATCGTATCGTTCTGGATTCCGATCATCACATTACGCTGGTCGTCGAGAAGCGCGTCGATAGCTGCAGCTCCCATGCGCGATGCCAGGATGCGGTCATAGGCTGTCGGCGAACCGCCTCGCTGGAGATGCCCCAGAATCGACACACGCACGTCATAGCCGGGATATTCGTTTTTCACACGTTCGGCCATGCCCATCGCGCCACCGGTCACAGGGCTTTCGGCCACAAGAACGATCGATGAATTCTTCGATTTGCGGAATCCGTTCTGGATCAGTTCGGCCAGCTGGTCGACCTGAGTCGAGATTTCCGGAATAATCGCAGCCTCGGCCCCCGAAGCGATCGCGCCGTTCAGAGCAAGGAAACCGGCATCGCGGCCCATCACTTCGATGAAGAACAGGCGTTCGTGGGATGTTGCCGTATCGCGGATTTTGTCGACACATTCCATGATGGTGTTGAGCGCGGTATCATAACCGATTGTCGAGTCTGTTCCATAGAGGTCGTTGTCGATCGTGCCGGGCAGACCGATGATCGGGAAATTGAATTCCTTTGCAAAAATGCGCGCACCGGTCAGCGAACCGTCACCACCGATCACCACAAGCGCATCGATTTCATGTCGGCGAATGTTGTCATAGGCGAGCTGGCGTCCCTCCGGCGTCTGAAACTCCGGACAGCGCGCAGTTTTCAGTATCGTTCCACCCATCTGGATGATGTTGGAGACATTCTGGGTCTTGAACTCTGCTATTTCATCGGATATCAGCCCGCGGTAGCCGCGATATATACCTTTCACACGGAAGCCGCTGTAGATGGCCGAACGGGTCACCGCGCGGATAGCCGCATTCATGCCGGGAGCATCACCTCCGGAAGTCAGTATGCCTATACATTTGATTTCTGACATGACGAGTTTGTTTTTTATATTGGTTATTGTTCAGTTACTTAGGTTTTGGAGTATGTTTGCTTCCACCACGAATAAGGAATAAACGCGCTTTTTGGAATTCTTCAGGTCATCATAAGTTAAAAGCAAACACTCTCTTATAACCCCGCAAAGGGTTAATTGCTGCAAATTTACAGATTATTTTCGGAGTTACCGATATTTTATTGTTTTTTATCACTGGAGGAATTCAGGCCTCATTCGCCGATCAGAGTCGCCGACGTGGCGCTGACAATCTTCACCCTGACAGTCTCTCCGACCTTGTAGGCGCGTCTCGGCACGACAACAGTCATGTTCTGCGGAGTCCGTCCGACCATCTGGTCTTTCGAACGCTTGGCCACTCCCTCGAGCAGAACCTCGACCTCACGGCCTACCATCTTGCGGTGAGACTCCATCGAAAGCTCGTTCTGCAAGGCTATCATCCGGTTCAGACGGTCAATCTTCACCTCTTCCGCCACATTGTCGGGCATGATTTTCGATGCGACCGTACCGGGGCGCTCAGAATATTTGAACATGAATGCCGAATCGAATCCAACTTCACGCATAAGGCTCAGAGTCTGCTGGAAATCCTCTTCGGTCTCACCGTGGAATCCGGTGAACATATCGGTCGAAACCGCACAATCGGGAATCAGACGGCGGATTGCCGCGATTCGGTCGAGATACCATTCGCGGGTATAGTGGCGGTTCATCGCCTTCAACACCGAGTTGCTTCCGCTCTGGACCGGCAGATGGATATGATTGCATATGTTAGGATAGCGGGCAATTGTCCCGATAATCTCATCAGACATATCCTTCGGGTGGGATGTCGTGAACCTCACCCTCATTTCCGGCGCCGCTTCGGCGACCGCCGCAAGCAGCCGCGCGAACGAAACAGGTTCTTCGCCTTCGCCGCCTACATAATTATAGGAATTGACATTCTGGCCAAGCAACGTGACTTCCTTGTAGCCTTTTGAGCGGAGGTCGTCCAGCTCGGCGAGAATCGACGGAAGCTCGCGGGAGCGTTCACGGCCGCGGGTATATGGAACAATGCAATAGGAACAGAAGTTGTTGCATCCGCGCATGATCGAGATGAATCCGCTGACAAGATTGCCGGGCAACCTGACCGGAATGACCTCACGGTAGGTTTCCGTAGTGCTGAGCTCAACGTTGATCGCCTTCTGTCCGGCTTCGACAGCCGCGAAAAGCGACGGCAGATCAAGGTAGCTGTCGGGGCCTGCCACCAGATCCACTCCACGGTTTTCAATCAGATCATCCTTGACACGTTCGGCCATGCAGCCTATCACACCGATTATCAGTCCGCGCTGACCTCGTTTACGGCGCAGAGAGCCGAGAAACTGAAGCCGCGACAGAATTTTCTGCTCCGCATTGTCACGGATCGAGCAAGTGTTGAGCAACACGGCGTCAGCCTCTTCTATGTTTTCGGTCAGTTCATAGCCCGACATCTTCATTATGGCGACGACCACTTCCGTATCGGCCACATTCATCTGGCATCCGTAGGTCTCCATGTACAGACGCTTGTTCAGAGTGTTTTCTTCGGGAGAAATATTGTTAATCAGATCCAAAACTATTGTATATTGTTAGATAATTCTCTATTTTTGCACAAATTTACGAATTTTCCGCAATAGAATGTGGTTCAGCACCAATGATTTTGACACAAGCCCGTTTTTTCAGGACCGGGATGCGCGCGTGCATCTCCGCCCTCGAAAGGGAATGGATCATTTCAGCTGGCCGCAGTCCGTTGCATAACCCCCATTATCATAATAACAGCTTTTAAATACAGCAATGGCTTTCCCTATCATCACACCGAAAGAAGCTGCCGCCATGATCAACAACGGCGACGTACTCGGACTGTCGGGCTTCACAGCCGCCGGCTCACCGAAAGTAGTCACTGAAGCCCTCGCCGAACGTGCTGAAAAAGAACACGCCGAAGGCCGCCCTTTTAAAGTCGATCTGTTCACAGGCGCTTCCACCAACCGGTGGGCCGACGGCGCTCTCGCCAAAGTAAACGCCATAGGCCGACGCACCCCCTATCAGAACACCCCCGACCTGCGCCAGCGAATCAACTCTCACGACGCCCACTATTTCGATCTTCACCTTTCGGAGCTTTCACAGAAATTCCGCTACGGATTCTATGGCCAGCTCGACTGGGCGATTGTTGAAGTCGCCGAAGTTTTCGACAACGGCGAAGTTGTTCTCGGCATCGGGGCCGGCAACGTCCCCACCTACGTGAAATATGCCAAGCATGTCATTCTCGAGCTCAACTCGAAGCTTCCGCGCGACATGTACGGACTCCATGACATCTACATGCCGCTCGATCCTCCCAACCGCCGCGAGATACCCATTTTCAAGCCGAGCGACCGAATCGGAAGTCCGGTCGTGAAAATCGACCCGGAAAAAATCGTCGGCATTGTCCACAGCGACCACTACGACGGCATCAAAGGCTTTTCGGAACTCGACGACAACACCCTACAGATCGGAGCCAACGTCTGCAACTTCCTGATCGGCGAAATCAAGGCCGGCCGAATACCCAAGACCTTCCTTCCGCTGCAGTCGGGCGTAGGCAATGTGGCCAACGCCGTGCTCTACGGGCTGGCGGCCTCCAAGGACATCCCCCGCTTCGAAATGTACACTGAAGTGATTCAGGACGCAGTTATCGAACTGATGAAAATGGACCGCTGCAAATTCGGCTCCACCTGCGCCCTGACAGTTTCAGACAAGGCCGAGCGCGAAATCATGAGCAACCTCGATTTCTTCCGCGACAAGATCGTGATCCGTCCGGCCGAAATCTCCAACAGTCCGGAAGTGATCCGCCGACTCGGAGTCATCGCGATGAACACAGCCCTCGAAGCCGACATCTTCGGATGCATCAATTCGACCCATGTACTCGGCACACGCATGATGAACGGAATCGGCGGTTCAGGCGACTTCACCCGCAACGGCTATATATCGATATTCTCCTGTCCTTCCGTCACAAAAGGCGGCATGATCTCGAATATTGTCCCGATGTGTTCCCACATCGACCACACCGAACATTCTGTCGACATCATCATCACCGACCAGGGAATCGCAGACCTACGCGGACTTGACGCCGTTCAGCGCGCCGAAACAATCATCAACAACTGCGCCCACCCGATGTACCGTCCGCTCCTTCAGGAATATCTGCGTCTCGGCAAAAGCGGAAACATTCCCCACTCGCTCGAAGCGTCGCTCGCCTTCCACACCGCATTCAAGGCAACAGGCGACATGCGCAACGTAGACTGGGCCAAATACGGATTCTGATCCCCTCTATAACGAAAAACCACAGGCGGCTGCCCCGGAATCTGATGGCAGCCGCCTGCTTTTTTTAGTTAAAACAGCCACCCAAAGCATTATTTGAAATATTATTTGACCGTTTTTACTCAAAAAAGATGGAAAATTGTTTGAGAAAACAAAAAAAACCTTTACTTTTGCAACCTCTAAGGGATAAAAAGATGGTGAAGACATTTTGACACCGACAGTATCCGTATCGCTGTCCGATCGATTTTCTTCATGGCTATTCATCTTTTTCAATTACACAATAGTACAGTTTCCATTCATAATGGTCCGACCCGATAGTCAAAGACCGGATTTAAATTCAATAACCCCATAAAAAATCACAAATGCGTATGAAAAAAATCTACTCCCTTGCACTCGCAACAATCTGCACGCTCAGCGCATCGGCCTTCGGACCGGCTCAGAC
>JAIDXA010000141.1 GCA_029058705.1 Paramuribaculum sp.
AAGCTGTTATTCTCCTTTGGCTTGATGAATATTCGTATGATGAAATAGCCGACACCCTCGGACTTAAACGCAACACCGTTGCAGTAAAAATTCACCGCATTAAAGAAAAACTCTCAAAACAGATATAATATGCAACTCGACGAACTTAAAAAAAGTATGTCAACACTTGAACAAGTGCTCGCAAAAACAAACACCGATATAAGGATAAACGTGTCTGCCTCCGAAACCGCGCAGACCAAGATACTCAAAAAATTCCGTCATGGATTTACTTCAAGCCTGATTCTTGCGGTTGTCTTTGCCGCCGCCGCAATCGGCAACATCAATCCTCTATCTTTCCCTCTCTATCTGAAAGTATATCTATCTTCATTCCTCGCCGCAGCCGGGCTATGGTACATCTATCTGTATCGCAGACTTAAAGACATCAACATCGCAACCCTTACACCTACTCAACTTTTCTCCAAGACAGCAACCATCAAATTGCAGACCTTATCAGGAGAGATATTCTTCGGTGCGTGCCTTGTTGTTCTTTTCACCCTTCTTTTTCCAAATGCCTGGGTCTATAACCAAATGGGATTTTGGGCTATGGCAATAACACTGTTCATCGTGGTAATTTACAGCATATTCTACTATTGGCCCAAATACATCAAACTGTTCCGCGACCTTAATTCCATAAAGGAATAAATCATGTTTTCCAAACTCTTCGTAGAGGCCGCTCCCATTCCGGGGCGGCTTTTTGAGTGTCTTTTTGTGAACTTGTTTATAGCCACAACTTTGCCGGAAGCAGCATAAGTTATGGCTACCGACACAAAATCACTCACCCAAATAATCACCTGGTTCCGGGCTCTGCAAACCAATGACGCAGCTTCGCCCGAAAGTCTCGGCTACATCTTGCTATGCATAGTAGATTTGCTCTCGACTGCCGGAACTTCCGAAACTGTTGCCGAATTGGAGAAGATTCAGGAGTTCTATGCAGACAGCCTCGGCCTGGGGTTCTGCCGTGCCATATCCAACGCACTGAATCCCGATATTATGCGCCGGGTCGTTACTCGCTAATTTGATGAATTTTGGTTGATTTACTTTTGCAGACTTTGATAATTCTTTCTATACTCCAGTATAAAGCCACCAATACAAATTGCAAAACCGAAAGGATAGATAGATAAATAAACCAGTTTGCACCATCTAAAAATCCGCCTCCTGAATTAAATCGTTCACAGCAACAACAAATAGCATATATACTTGTAATAGCTATATTTATAACCGCTCCTAATTGATGCCTTTTAAGGAAGAAAGGCAAAAGAGCCATAATTGGCTGACAAACGACGAAAACAAATAAAGCATCATCGTTATACTTATTCATTATTACATCATAGACACATGAAGCTACTATTGCAACTTGCGCCACAGCCCACAACACCCAAAATATCTTCTGCCACTTCTTCATTTAAGCAACTTTCTACCGTTGTTTTCACTCTCCAATATGTTCATTTGATGTATAGCTATTTGGTTCAGTTTCATAAGTCGCTCGCTTTGCGGCATACCTTGTCCGATAAACACTGCATTTAAGTTCTCCATGTTTGAAAGGCATATAAGTTCGTTGATTGAAGCGTAGTCACGGATATTGCCTTTCAAATCCGGATTTTCTTCTCGCCATTGGCGAGCCGTCTTACCGAACATTGCCACATTGAGCACATCGGCTTTGTCTGCATAGACATACGAAGCCTGTTCGCGTGTGATTTCTGCCGGGAGTAAATGAGTCTTTATCGCATCAGTATGAATGCGATAGTTGATTTTCGACAATTCGCGTTTTGCCGACCAACCAAGTTGCTTTAATTCATCTGTTTTAAGCCGTTGAAACTCCTCAATAAGATACAGTTTGAATGGAACGCTTATGGCAGAACCAAATTCAAACGCGATATCCTTATGCGCGTAAGTGCCACCGTAGCGACCTCGTTTAACGGTAATGCCTATGGCATTTGTACGCTCAATCCATTCAGTAGCGCTCAATACAAATGACGGCAAACCTGCGCTCATTCTAAAGTGGTCAAATTCGACCACTTTAAAATTCGGGTTATGAATAATTTCCCATGTTCCAAGAAATTCTATGGTGTATCTGTTGCGTAACCAATTCTTTATAATGTCGGCCGAACGGTTTTCACCATCTTTTGCAGTCGCCATATCGGTGAGTGATATAAAATCTTGCTCATTGACTGTCAGGACAGTTACTGGGGTATTTTGAACGATGATTTTAGCCATAAGATATTGAAGCCTATGATAATCTAATACAAAGGTACAAAAATTCCTGAGATTCAGACATGTGCCGTGCTTTTCGTGGACTTATCATTCAGCTGCGCGGGAGTATAATCGCTAAAGATTGCGGGCGCCCAGCCAGTCGAAGATTGCCGTGAATGCTACGGCGCGTACGTCGGGACGCGAGAGGATAATGTCGTGGAGGGCATTGTGGATGGTTATGTCTGTCACATCATGTCCGATTTTTTGTCCGGCCTTTGAGATGGCTTTGACATTGAGGACTCCATCTGAATTGGCAAAGGCTTCATGTGAATCGCCGGGATAGGCCGATTTGTCGGAGTGGAGCAGCAGGACCGGAACTGAGATCCGGCCTCTGCGCAATGCTTTCTGCGCGATGTCGATGGCTCTGATCCATGCGGAGTCAACGTCGGGAAGTCGGTCGGGTTTCCAGTCTTTCCGGTAGAACCATTCACCTCCATGTTCTGCCGAAATTGAATGGCTGTAGCTTTCGTCGGGACTGTTTCTGACTGTTATCGAAGGGGCGAAACGACCGAGGGCACGCACGACGGGTAGAGCGACCGCACCCTTGATGCCCGGAATGTTCCAGGCGAGAAACGGGCTGTTGAGAATCAAGCCTTTGATGCGTGGATCAGGATCTGTCTGCATGTACAGGGCTGAAGTCAGTCCGCCGGTTGAGTGTCCCATCAGAATGACTTCCTCGATTCCGTCGCTATGCATTGCGGCGAGTCCGGCACGGATGTCGTCGAAATATTCACGCAGGTCGCGGACCTCGAACGGACGTTGTCCGGGCAGGATGCTGCGTCCGTATTTGCGTAGGTCGACGGCATAGAAGTTATAGCCGTGGCGGGCGAATTGCTCGGCCATCTCTTTCTGGAAAAAATAATCGGAGAATCCGTGGATATACAGAAATCCTTTTTTCGAAGGAGTTGAAGAGCGTTTTCGTACGACGGAACAACGTACGGGACCCGAATAATCGGTTCCCTGATCGAAGACCATCATGTCGAATCCATGTCCCATTTCGTTATCGGCCATCCAATCGTCTGTCGAGAGTCTGTTGAGGTGTGTCATGACTGCGGTTTTGTTTTATGTGGGGTAAAGTTACAATTTTTTATTCGGCCTGAGGGGGCTTTGTTTCGGAATTTCTTTTGAGAAGCGTGTAGATCAGTTCGCTGCGTTTCTTCAGATCGGGCTGCAGAACCGACGCCTCATGTGGGTCGGTCATGCGTAGGTCGGCATATCTGTCTTCGCCGTTGATGAATGTGATGAGCTGTCCGTCAGGATCCGGTGCGTCAACAGTGAGGGGGGTGCCGGCATTTGCCGGATTGAACCGGTAGAGTGGCCAGTAGCCGGATCTTACGGCGAGTTTTTCTTCTATTATGCTGTGGCTCATGCCTGAACGGATGCCGTGGCTGATACACGGGCAATAGGCTATGATGATCGACGGCCCCGGATAAGCTTCCGCTTCAGACAGAGCTCTGATAGCCTGGGTGTAGGAGGCGCCTAATGCTATAGAGGCTACATAGATGTTTCCGTAAGTCATCATCATTCGTCCGAGGTCTTTTTTGTAGGTTCGTTTTCCGTCGGCTGAATATTTCATCACTGCGCCCAAAGGCGTGGCTTTCGATGTCTGTCCTCCGGTGTTGGAGTAGCATTCGGTGTCCATGACGAGGATATTGATGTCGATGTTCTGTGCGAGCACATGGTCGAGTCCCGCAAAGCCGATATCATAGGCCCATCCGTCGCCTCCTATAGCCCAGATCGATTTTTTCACCATCAGGTCACTGTCAGACATAATGGACTCGATCAGAGGTGTCGCCGGTGTTTCTGCGAGAGCCGCGCGCAGGGTTGCTGTGGTTTTCGCCGAGACGTCGGCTGAGTCAAAAGCGTCGGCCCATTGCCGGGCGGCATCGGCCAGGGCTGCCGGAGTTGAAGAGTCGTCAATGAGTGATCTGACACGTTCGAGCAGCCGGTTTCTTCGCAGGGCAATCGAACATGCCATTCCAAAGCCGTATTCGGCATTGTCTTCAAATAGCGAGTTGCCCCATGCCGGACCTTGGCCGCCGGCGTCGGTGCAATAAGGATTGCTCGGATAACTTGCGCCCCATATGGAAGAGCATCCCGTTGCGTTTGCAATCAACATCCGCTCGCCGAAGAGTTGGGTCAGCAGTTTGACATAGGGCGTTTCTCCACAGCCGGCGCAAGCACCTGAAAATTCCAGAAGCGGGCGTCTGAATTGGGATCCGGCTATGCTCTGACGGGGAATGTCGGTCGTTTTTTCGGCAACATGTTGCTGCAGATAGTCGAGATTTTCTTTCTGGTCTTCGAAAATGGAGTCTATGGGAACCATTGTCAGAGCTTTGCCTGGACAGATGACCGCACATGACCCGCACCCGAGACAATCAGCAGGAAAAACCTGAATGCGGTAGTTGAGTCCTGACAATGATTTGTTGCTTGACGGGATTGTAGCCAGCGTCTGTGGCGCTCCGGCCAATTCCGACGCGTCGAGCAGGAAGGGCCGGATCGCGGCGTGAGGACAGCAGAGGGAGCATTCCGTACACTGGACGCATTTCGACGGTGACCATGAAGGAATATTGACAGCGACTTTCCTTTTCTCATAGGCTGTGGTTCCCATTGGAATCGTTCCGTCGGCAGCAAATGCCGAAACCGGAATTTCATTACCCAACAATTTTAGACATGGCATAGCCACGTTTTCTATAAATTCCGGCAAAGGGGATCGGGATGCTGCTGGAACGTCGGAAGCCACAGCCCATGAGTCAGGATAGTCGATCTTTCTTATCGATGATACTGCGAGATCGATGACCGCGAGGTTTCGGCTGACGATCTCGCCCCCTTCATGCATGTATGCGTTGCGCACAAACTGGCGCAGCAGATCAAGAGAGTCTGCGAGTGGAAGCCTGTCGGCCATCAGATGTATGTAGACAGCTGCCATGATTGTGTTGATTCTGACGCCAAGGCCGTTGGCTTGTGCCAGGGCGTTGGCGTCGATGCTATAGAACCGGGCTTTTTTCCCCGCTAAGGTCCGGCGCATTTCATTCGGCAGCCTATGGTTCATCTCTTCGGCTGTCCAAGTGGAATTAAGCACGAAGATTCCTCCCGTTTTTAGTTTGGAGACCATTTCGAAGCGGTCGACGTATATGTCTTTGTTGCAACCGATATAGTCGGCTTCTGCGATTTCATATTCCGACCTGATCGGTGTCGGTCCGAAACGTAGTTGCGAGATTGTGTAGCCCCCCGATTTTTTAGCCGAATAGTTGAAGAATGCCTGTGCATAGCCTCCGGTCGTCCTGGCGGTTATGTCGGCGAGCTGTCTGGTTGCTCCGACTGTGCCGTCTGACCCGAATCCATAGAAAATAGTCTGGACCACGCGTGGATCGGATGCAATGAAATGGGTTTCGGAGAGGTCGAGCGACAGATGGGTGACATCATCATTGATTCCGACAGTAAAGCGCCGGCGGGGATTGTCTGATGCCAGTTCATCGAAAACTGCTTTGACCATTATTGGGTTGAATTCTTTGCTTGAAAGGCCGTAGCGGCCGCCGATGACCATTATGTCGTTCCGGAATTCATGAATTGTGGATGCCACATCGAGGAAAAGGGGTTCGCCCGGCGCACCGGGCTCTTTGGTCCTGTCGAGAACGGCGATCCTTTTGACAGAAGCAGGGATCGCTTCCAATAGTTCTTCGGCAGGGAAAGGGCGGTAAAGACGGATGTTGAC
>JAIDXA010000142.1 GCA_029058705.1 Paramuribaculum sp.
TCCTTTCAAAGTTTTTCATATTGTCCGCGGATGTTTTTGCCGGACAATCAATAGCCGCCGCCGATGTTACTGTTGGAAATATCATCGCAGCCTTGCAAAAAATCGAGTGTTACAAGTCAAATGCAACGTTCAGCGTCACAATGCCCCAGCTTAACGACGACATTGTCTATTCGCTCGAACTATTTCAGAAATCATCGCCAGCCGACACCCTGATGCCTTGCGACTATGTCATAGACTGGGCCATGACGTCAAGAGAGGATCCGGTCAAAGGTTTTACCGCTTATTTCGACGGCAACCATTACCGTTACGCCGGAGAACGTCTTCAGGAGTTCCACATGAAGGAGGATCCGATTCCGTTTTGCGCCTCAACCCCCTCCGACAGATTACGTGGCGTACAGCGCACAGCCCAGTTCGCCAATCTTTTGCCAGCCGCTATTGCCGAAGAAATCACACGTATTGCCAATAGCGACAAATACACCGTCGCTCTGCACCCGGACACAATCGTGGCCGGCAGGAAGTGCATAGCGCTTGAAGCTGTCATGCGCCTGAACGGAGCAATAGCGACGGAGGCCACATACACATTCGGCCAGTCGGATTTTCTCCCCGTTTATTTTGATTTCGAAAACAATCCGGGTTCACTTAGCGAACAGACAGTCACTGTCAGGTTCTCTGACAGCAATGTTGCCGCTGACTGTCATCCGATCAGCGAGGAATGGCTGATGAAACGATATCCCGAGGTGTTCGAACGATTCAGGGAAAGCGACTTCAGGATCGAAAATCTGCCCGGGAGCAGACTGCCTGGATTCGCATTGCCAACAACCACAGGCGAGCGCTACATGAGACGCACTGCCGACGGATTCGCCTCGCCGACTATCATAGCGATCCTCGATGCCTCTCATTCCTACACACCTGAACTTATCAGGCAGCTGCGACAGGCGTGCGATGTCCTATCATTTAATTCTGATCTCATCATGGCTTTCACAGACAAAAATGCAGACGCTATTGAAGCGGTGGTTCCACGTCTGAGAACTGGAGAACACCTGCTCATGGGAGCCTCGCCCCTTGCCCGCGACTGCGGCGCCGCTTCGCTGCCTGCCGTCATTCTGACCGACACCAATGGAGTTGTCCGCGATGTCATAATCGGCCTAAACAATGATCTGACAACTGATGTTATACAAAAAATGACTCTGATATCCCAGGGACAGCTGAATGGAACAAGTCAACAGAATCCTCAAAAAACAACAGATAATCAAAATGAAATAATAACTTCTATGGAAACCTTTCACTTCAAAGGCATCACCTGCCACACCTACGGAACAGTCCCGGCA
>JAIDXA010000143.1 GCA_029058705.1 Paramuribaculum sp.
TATGCGACTGATGAGACTTGGCGGAATTCGCCAAAAAAGGCCTCAGGATTATTTTGAAGTTTCTGCCGTTCATTCGTGTTACTGTTAACGCGGTTTAAATTCAAATACTCTCTAAAACCAGACAGGTTTTATCTCAACAATGATCGGCCGGTGATCCGACGCCGCGGGTTGATTGACAATCTCTCTCTTTTCGATCATGATCTTGTCCGCAAAACTGTTTTCAATAGCGATATAGTCAATCAGGTCTGTTGGGTTGTCTGCGGGATATGTCGCTCCCTTTGTTGGGGAGATGATGGTAAAATTTCTGCAAAAACCAGCGGTGAAATCATCCTCGGGACATGAATTCAGATCGCCGGCAATGATAAACGGTTTGTCATATTTTGCCGACTCCTGCCTGATAAGTTCTGCCGATGCCGATCGGTCCTCGTCTGTCAGCGAAAGATGGGTGCATGCAAAAACATAATCGTCAAATTCCGCGATCAGCATTGTCCGCGACTCCTCTCTTCCCGGAAGGGCGATCTGTTTGTAGCCGGCGGGAGTTTTTTTGAACAGGATGCCTATTCCGTATTTCCCGCCGTCAAATTCGATTGCCGGGGCAAAACGGTGTCCCATTCCGGTCAGTGCCCCGAGCTCTTTCAGTATGTCGCGCCCTTGACTTCGGCTGGTGACACTGTCGACTTCCTGGATAGCCACTACATCTGCGTCGAGACTGTCAATTACAGCTGCGGTTCTATGCAGATCCACCCGCTCGTCCATCCCGATGCAGTTTCTTATATTGTATGACATGATTCGCAGTCCGGTTGTTTCTGCGATGGCGCTTGTCTGCGTAATCGACAGCAGAATGGCGGCAATGCATGCGAGCCCTTTTCGTTTCATGCTTTTGTGTTGTCTGACCGATTGATTTTGTTGAATGTCTTTTTTCTCCGCAGAAAAAAGTCAATCAGAACATTCGGGCGCTTGGGATCTGTGTGGAGCAGATCCTTCTCCGGATGCGACGTATAGGATTTTCTCATTTCCGAGAAGTCGCGGTGTGCCTTGATAATGGCGTTGGCATTGGCGAAATCCGCTGTTGCCATGAATTTTGCCCATGCAATCGTGTCGAGAAGACGTCTCCTCCCC